>DATGFZ010000373.1:0-17830 GCA_035308805.1 Puia sp.
AAAAAAGCTACCCCTGAAATTAGAGCCCAATCGCAGGGACTTTTTGTACTCGTATCATACGGAGTCGGACAAGGATTGGGCGCATGGGGCGCAGGCTGGATATTTAACAGCGTGATGAGTCACGGTACATCTCTTCATCAATGGCAGTTATTTTGGATCGTTCCCTTGCTTTTTGCTGCAGCAGTTACCCTTTTGTTTGTTTTTGGGTTTAAAGAGAAGTGAGGATGTTTCAGTTGAATGGTGATTGGACACCATTCAAAACTTGGTACGGAAATGCAGCAGTTAATCATTAACGTTAAGGTTCCCGGCAACAGGTTATCTTGTCATTTTATTATTGCTTAAAGATGTTCCGTTCCGCCCATGGGGTCCCCAGATATGCCAATACCGGAAATTGAAAAAATAAAAATCAGCAATCCAATCCCCGCATCTGTGATAAGCCGTATCATTCACAAAAAGGCATTCGCTAAAATATTTTCTCCTTTTTACTTCGCCTCACCTTGCAATATCATTGGGTTTTTTCCAAAGTCAAAACTTCTTGCTGCATCAATGGTAATTTTATTCCCGGTGAAATGACAGACGAAAGTTTCCGAATGCGGACTTTCTATATAACGCAGCACAAGTTGAAGGGTATTGGCATCTTTCCATGTATAGGCACCTGCAATTTTTGCAGGAAAGAGCATGGAAATATTTTCGATCGCCGTAGCGACCAACGAAGGTCCCTGCATATTTGTTTCGCCAAATTTCCAATTGCCAGGCCCGAAACCAATCTGATAAATCCCTTTATCGGTCTGCAGGCGCACTTTGCAACCTTCATTTGAAAAATCAAAACCGATCTGTTGCCATTGCATTTTGTTTGACTCAACTGCAAATGTCTTCCCACTTATTGACGATTGTATCACCTCTTTATTTTTTGCAGGAACGGGCAAGGCGAGCGTCTTGATCATTTCATGCAATTTCAGATCTTCACTTTTGTCATCCGGCAACGGTCCATTTTTAAATGCAGGCAGTAAATATTTCCAAACCAAATTAATTTCTTCCTGCATGTTTGCAGTCTCTGCAGTTATTGCCAGGGCTGCATCCTGATCCGGCATGACGATCATAAACTGTCCATAAGCGCCATCTCCACGATACGCATTATTCCTGCATCGCCACATTTGATAGCAATATCCCTGCAACCAATCACTGGAGTCTTTTTTTGATTGAGGGGCGTCAGGGTCCTGCATGATTTTCATTGTGCTGGCCTCTTCCACCCATGAAGCCGGTAAAATTTGTTTACCATTCCATTTCCCTTTTTGCAAAAATAATTCGGCAAACTTTGCCATGTCAGCAGTTTTAACCCTTAATCCCCAGCCCCCGGTATTGATTCCCTTTCGATCTGTTTCCCAATCGATTCCTTTTATTCCCAGGGGATCGAATAATCTTGATTTCAAATAATCAACTGTTTTTTGTCCCGTTATTTTTTGTATGATGGCAGAAAGCATGTAGGTGCCCAATGAATTATATAAAAATTTGGTACCCGGTTCGTTTTTGATGGTCACGGCAAGAAACCCTTTTATCCAATTGCTATCGCGCGATGCAACCGTAAAACTTGGATCCGGATCCATACCGTCAGACATCATCAGCACATCTTTCACCGTGAGTTCGGCAAGATACGGGCTCACTGGATCGGGCAGATCATTTGGAAAAAACGAAACCACTTTGTCATTTAAAGAAAGAAGTTTTTCATTCAGCGCAAAACCAATTGCGGTCGCTGTAAAACTTTTGCTGCATGAGTACAAAGTATGTCTTAACTCAGGCTGGTAAGGATTCCACCATCCTTCTGCAACGACCTTCCCATGCCGCAAAAGCATAAAACTGTGAAATTCCGTTTTGCTTTTAGCCGCAGCCTCAAGGAAATTAATGATGTCGGCAGAAGAAACACCCTGCTGTTCCGGTAAACTTCTTGGCAAATTATCCTGTGCAATACTGATGTTGCAAACAAAAAATAAGGCCGCCGTAACCAAATACATTTTTTGGCAAGTCATAAAAAGAAAAATTTAGATTTGGAATTTATCACCTTAAATCTACATTTTTCTTTGGAGATTCTTGTGCCGGGATTTTGTGTTGCTATAAAAGTCCGCATGTGCTGGTTCGCCTTTACGTCCATGGAAAAAATTCCTTTGCATATTTTATTATCGGTTTATTCTTACCGTTAGTATCAGTCAGAATAAAATTAAATGTAAGAATAGAACCCTCTTTTAAATGAATAAATGGTGTCAACAACCCAGGTTTCTCATAATATCTTAACTTTATCCTGAACCAAAATCTTATAAAATTAGATGGAACAAAAATTACAAAACCAGGTAGCTATCATTACCGGGGCGAGCAGCGGCATCGGCGAAGGCTGCGCAAAAGAAATGGCAAAAGCCGGCGCCACCGTGATTATCAATTATCCGTTGCTTGTGGCAAAACCAATGGCAGATGCGGTTGTGGAGGATATTACTGCCTCTGGCGGCAAAGCCAGCAGTTATCAGTGTGATGTGAGCAAAGAAGACGAAGTGATAAAAATGTTTGCTGATGTGGTGGCGCAATTTGGGACCGTGGATATATTACTCAATAATGCAGGCTTGCAGCGGGACGCAAAATTTACCGAAATGTCCCTGGATCAATGGAATTTTGTGATCGGTGTAAACCTTACCGGGCAATTTCTTTGCGCGAGGGAAGCCATCAAGGAATTTTTACGCAGGGGATTGGATGAAACAAAAAGCAAATCAGCCGGAAAAATCATTTGTATGAGTAGCGTACACGAAGTAATCCCGTGGGCTGGTCATGCAAATTATGCAGCAAGCAAGGGTGGCATTATGATGCTGATGAAAACCATTGCCCAGGAATTTGCCCCAAAAAAGATCCGTATTAATTCCATTGCGCCGGGCGCCATCGAAACGCCCATTAACAAAGACGCCTGGGATACCGCCGCGCATCTGCAAAATCTCTTAAGGCTTATTCCTGAAAAAAGAATTGGTACGGTTGAAGACATCGGCAAAGCTGCCGTTTTCTTAGCAAGCGACGATGCAGATTATATCAATGGAACTACCTTGTTCGTAGACGGCGGAATGACATTGTATCCAGGATTTGAAGACAATGGATAGCATATGCGGATGATTTTTTTGCCATACCCCCGGATGGGGCAAAGGAAGATAAGGTAAAAAACGACGCGCCGGTATCCGGATGACCGCCACACCGGCATTCGTGCAGCGATAAATGCATTAAATATAAAAAATGAAAACAGTAATCATAACCGGTGCAAACGGTAATTTGGGAACGGCGACTGTAAAAAAGTTTTTAGATCAGGGATATTCCGTCATTGCCGTTGACGCAAAAGACGATCACCTTGAATTTGCAAAAGGCAATAAGTTTTTTGAGCGGCATGCCGTTGATCTTACCAACGAAAGGGAGACTGAAGATTTCGTAAAATCCGCGGCAGATAACCATGGTAAGATCGATGCTGCTTTGATGTTGGTAGGGGGCTTTGCCATGGGGAATGTTTCAGCAACTCCTGGAAAGGACATACAAAAACAATTCTCGCTAAATTTCGAGACTGCATATTTCCTGGCTAGGCCGCTTATTCAGCACATGCAGCAAAACAAATATGGGCGGTTGGTTTTTATCGGGGCAAGACCTGCAATAAATCCCGCACAGGGAAAAGATTTAATAGCTTACGCATTAAGTAAATCCTTATTATTTAAACTTGCCGATTTGATCAACGAAGAAAATAAAGGCAGAAATATCGTTGCTTCGGTGGTCGTACCGAGCACCATCGATACCGCAGTCAACAGAATAAGCATGCCGGATACAAATCCTGAAAATTGGGTAAAGCCAGCGCAACTGGCAGAATTGCTGGAATTCATTTGCAGTGAAAAAGCAGAGCCGTTGAGAGATCCTTTATATAAAGTATATAATAATTCTTAGACTCCTCCGCTGACCATCGTTTAACTTTCAAATTCAAAACGCGACAGTAGAAAGCATCGCCTGGCATAAAATATATTTACAAGCCTTATGGGATGATTAAAATAATCAATGGGTTAGTAATCCAACTAGAACTTTTGCGCGATGAATAACAATCCAAATAAGCTCTTTCCCTTTATTTTTTTCGATCCGTTTCAAAACACAAAAGCACATTTCCTGGTCTTTGTCCAAACATACCGTATCCCGAATTCACAAATAACATACCACCTGATACGGCGGGCGCCGGTCCATCAATCGCCCCACCCTTTCCTTTTATGCCATTGGTCGTTTCATATTCTTTGTTCGTATCAAAATCCCAAATGATCTTACCATCCCTTGTTGAATATGCCCGCATGTGTCCGTCAAGTCCGCCGGCAAACACAATACCCGGAACCATGGCCGGTGCCGCTGAATTACCGGCGATGCAATTTTGATTTCCGGTGCATGCCGGGCTTGCTGTTTTCCAAATTATTTTTCCCGTCATTACATCAAGGGCATATAATCCCGGGGAAGCTTTCAGAGAAGTATCACGCTTATCAAGAGCTAAAATATTGTCGGCATTTGCCGCATACAGATATTGGCCGTCAGTAGCCATTCCCCAGTGAATCCCTCCAAGTGCGCCGCCTTTTCCAATTCTCGTTTTCCAGATTATCCTGCCACTTGCCGGTGATAGCGCATAGACCATTCCCGATTTTTGTCCTGCAACCAGAATATCATTCCCACCAGCTTTTTTTATTAAGATCGGAGCCATTCCAAAATCAAGGTCTGGACCGGCTTTGCCAGGGCAATTATTAAATAAGGGGCAGGCAAGATTATAAATATCGTTACTCGTTGATTGAAAATTCCAAATGAGTTTCCCTGTTTTTAAATCAAGTGCCTGAACTGCATCACTCGTATTTGTAGAGGGCATGGAATAATTTTCCCCCGTGCCGATATATAGCAAACTCCTTTTTACATCAACCGTAGGGCTACACCATACCGGAGCGCCTGACGGACCATAAAAAGGTTTTCCGTTTTTCTTTGTTCCTGAATGAGCGGCAGGCATAAGGACCCGATGCCGCCATAACTCCCGGCCGCTTGCTGCATCAAGTGCCACCACACCACCCGAAGAAGTACAACAGGAATAATTACCGTCGGCTGCCATCGCCACTTCTATGGAAGATATTGGCACGTATACTTTGCCGTTAGAAACAGCAACTGACCCGGTAACCGATGATTGCTGATCGAATCCCGCCCTCTTATTCCAGATAAGTTTTCCTGTTTTTACATCAACAGCATATACGTTTGTGCTGAAATCCGCAAAGAATGCAGTTATAACCCCTGCATTTTCTGTAATGGCAATTGCTCCACGAATGGCAGCATTTGCATTAAATACCCATCCTATTTTTCCGCTGTTTTTATGGATTGCCATCAATTCTCCGAATTGGCCGCCAACAATGATCCAATCACCGACACAGGCAGGCTTGCTCCGGATAACGGTAGCGTCGGGAAAGGCGAAAGCCCATTTTAATCTCAATGAAGATAAATTAGCAGTAGAAATACCAGCCTGTTCAGTAGTTCTGTATCCCGTTCCTTCTTTATTTCCACCCCATCCGGAATAATCAAACTTATTTGGCGCGATTGAAAATGGTGCAAATGCATCTTCAGGAAATCCAGTTGTTTTTATTTCGTTTTGCGAAAGCCATTCTGAGACAGCTTTGCGGTCGGCTTCATTCAATAGGGCACCCTGTACCCGCATCTTTCCATTGTTCAAGGCAGCGAAAATCGCTTTCGGCGTCATCGCTGACAAGATCGTGATATCCGGCGCCAGCGCAATTCCGGAATCCTTATGACATGTTTGGCAATGCGTGTCGAAAACTTTTTTTCCCGACGGGGAAACCGTATCTGCTGCACTGGTGAAACGATGCAGGTTTGTCCTTTTATTTTCTTTATGAATCAATGAGGACAATAGCAAGAATATTCCTGCGCACAGAAGTAGACGTATACTCATATATTATAGCAGTTAAGAAATGAAGCGGCAATAAATATACTAAGGAATCCATTACCGAATGGTATTCTGACCTGCCGGAATTAAGGGATTCTTGTTTTGCTAGGTGTCGGGAATTATGATTAAAAGTCACCACTTGAAGGGAAGAAAAGTTAAGATGCAAAACGGAATGGCAGCTATTCCATTTTAATGTTTTTATAATGTCTGGCATCACGGCAGGGTTAAGTTACCCTACAAGCCGGGAAGTTCATGAACAATAACGGCGAAGGTTAAACCTTCGCCGCTTACTAACCAATCTACATATTATTATCTTACTTGCAGGCAAATGCAAAGCTATGCTGCATCTTCGGCCAATTCGACCTCCAATTCAAAATCTCCGATTGTAAAAAGAAAATTTTGCAGCTGATGGACGTACCTGATATTCGAAAGTGATTCAGCCATACACCTGAGTCTCAAAACCCCGTCAACGAATATAAAATCGATGTGGCTGTTGTCAATGGTGAATATCCATTCCTCCCGGCAAAAATTACGGAAACCGCATTTTTTTAATATCCCGGAGGTTAACGCGATCGGATAAATTTCTTCGCATTCGACTTCCTTAATCACTTCATTCAGCTCGAAAATAAAATCTGCCTGGTCAGGCGGTTCAGTTATATTAACGGACCCCTTCTTGACCACTATTTTCGATTCAGAAATGATGGTCTCGCAAAGAATTTGCTGAATGGTGATGATCTCACCTTGTTTTGTTTGTACTTTGTTTCCGAAACGGAGTTCTTTTGTGTGTATCATATCGTCTATTTTGCAATGAAATACTGAGGATTGAATGACGGTATTTCAAGGGCAATAGACTTTGGGCAGCACGGAATTGAAAGCACAAGATAATAGGTGTTTCTTACATTTGCAATAGCCGGACTTTCTTTTTACGATTTGTATAATGGACTCAATGATAAGCAGTAATGTTATATGGCGGGCAGAGTCTCCATCACGATGATCTTCTTTTGTCTTTGATAAACTATTGTGATGAATGAAAAAATTAATTCAGATTAAATTTTTCTATTTTCTTTCCTTTGCAAAGGTGAAAAATCGGCATAGAAATTATTTACAAATCGTTTCGTTTATCCATCCGCGTTATACCCCCATACTTTTTCTCGTGCGAAATATTACTTTACGGTTGCTGGTGACGGGCCAATTACTCAATTTTTCACTTTTACAGGGTAAGGAGGTCGGGTCGGTTCCACGGGTGGGTTTTTTTTGAGCTCGTCCTGGGCAACCTGGATCGCTTTTTCCAGTTGCGGATCCCGTCCGCTAATGATTGCTGAAGGCGCTTGTTCCACTTCGATATCCGGCGAAACCCCTACATTCTCCACCACAAATCCATCCTTGGTCCAGATACCTACGTTAGGTGCCGTAACACCCCCGCCGTCCAGGAATTCCGGAAAGCCCAGGATGCCGACAAGACCACCCCATGTACGTGTGCCGACAAGGGTTCCCACATGAAACTTCCTGAACATCCAGGGAAGCATATCCCCGCCCGACCCGGCGGATTCATTGATCAGCATTACTTTTGGCCCCTGGATTGACGCGCTCGGCGTTTTCAGGTCCCTGCCATAACGCATGTTCCAGTGCGCCTGGTAAGGATTTTGCAAAAGGTTGATATAATAATCGGCAAGTTGGCCGCCTCCATTGAACCGTTCATCCACGATGATCGCCTTGCGATCCGATTGGGGGTAAAAATACCGCTTGAAATAATCATGCCCGAGACCTGCGGTATTGGGAACATAAACATAAGCTACCTGGCCGTTGGTGGCATCTGTCACTTTTTTTAAGTTACCTTCCACCCAATCCCGGTTTCTCAGTTCGTACTCACTTTCGACCGGCACTACACTTACTACCCGGGAATCTTTGTAGTCAGGGGTTGGACTGACCGTGAGCTCGACAATCTTCCCGGCAGTGTTCTCAAAGGGTTGATAGAGTTCCTGGGTTGCTGCAATATCAATACCATTCACAGCTAAGATATAATCCCCGGTCTTTACATTCACGCCGGGTTCGGTCAATGGTGAGCGCAGTTTCGGGTTCCAGTTCAGTCCGCCATAAATTTTGGTGATTCGGTAACGGTTGCCCGCAATCGCGAAATCGGCGCCAAGCAAACCTCCCTGTATATTTTGCGGCTGGTAGAGTTTATCTCCCAGGTTCGTCAGTCGGTGATGCCCGACCGAGAGCTCACTGCACATCCACCTGATAAGGATATTGAGATCATCGCGGCAGGCAAGATCGGGAAGGAAGACGGCGTATTTCTTTTTGATGGTCGCCCAGTTATTGCCGTGCATTCCCGGGTCATAAAAATAATCGCGGTTGATTCGCCAGGCCTCGTCAAAGATCTCGGGCCATTCTGTCGAGGGATCAATCTTCACCTGAACCGCCTCCACATCGATCGTCCCCTTTCCCGTCTCTGGTTTTTCTCCCGTGCTTGTGATCCCCCAGGTGCCGTTGTTGACGTAGAGCATCTTTTTTGCGTCGGCGGAAATGATATATCGCTGCATCGGCATCACTTCCTCTTCTTTTCTTTTTTTGAAACTGAATTTGTGTAGGGTACCTCCGCCGTCATCGCTATAGGAGATATAAAAAATATTGTCGTCATTTCCGCAAGAGAGGTTGTCATAATTTCCAGGTTTTACCGGGATATCCAGGATGCGATTCTGTATCCCTTCCCAGTCAATTTTCACAGGCGAAAAACGTGCGGATTCTTCCTGTTTTCCAGCATTTTTGGTTTTTGCGGATGAGTCGTCTTTTTTGGGCTGTTCTTCATCGCTCTCTTTTGCTAACGGAGAAATGGTTTGATTTTGCAAGGTCACCAGGTAAATAGAATTGCTTTTGCGATAATCATCATTGGATTGATCAAACCAGTTGATAACTGGGCCGGCATCGGTAGATGCAAAGAAATACAAATATTTTCCATTCCGGGAAAAACGGGGCGAAGAAGCGTCGCTCAGACCGTCCGTAACGGGGTAGGAATTCGCCTCACCCAGAGAATACAAAAGAACTTTTTTGAATTGGGTGGAAGTGACCTTGGTATACGCGATCCATTTGGAATCACCTGACCAATCTCCGAGAAGGTCGCGGAAGGCCCCAGGGGTATAATATTCATCTGCATCAATTTTTTTGATCGTGCCGGAGGCGATATCGAGCAAAAATAGTTCCCTGGCATTATCGGTGTAGGCGATCTTTTTTGCGTCGGGGGACCATGACGGGTTTGCATAAAATCCTGAGCCCGATAGTTTGAATGACAGAACTTCCCCTTTTCCATCCTGGGATTGTATATCCAACTTGTATTCGCCGGAAGCGTCAGAAAAATAAGCGATCCATTTCCCATCGGGGGACCATGCCGGGTTTTTTTCATGCACTGCAGTAGTGTTGGTAATGTTCCGA
Source organism: Puia sp. (assembly GCA_035308805.1). Taxonomy (GTDB): domain Bacteria; phylum Bacteroidota; class Bacteroidia; order Chitinophagales; family Chitinophagaceae; genus Puia. Next base: position 9,398 of record DATGFZ010000373.1, read on the forward strand.
TAATCGCCCTTTTCTGCGGGAACGGTCACAATCTCCCCCCTGAAGTCAAAGACCGCGCGCATGCCTGTGGGAGAAATATCTGCAGTGCGTATATATTTTGCACCTTTTGCAAAGCGCGGGCGTAATTCAAGCAGGTCTGCCGCAATTCCGATCGCTAATTTTTTTTCTGACGAGGTTCCGGGGTCATAAATATGAAGATAGCCTGCCTGTTCAAATATTATTTTTCCATTTCCCGCAGACATATTCATTACGGGGAAGTCTTTGAAATCCGTCAGTTGTTTGATCTTATTGGCGGAAACGTCATAACCAAATACATTGAACTCCCCATTGCGGTCGCTCAGAAAATAAATGGCATTTCCCATCCATGCCGGTTGTACATCATTGCAACCTCCTTCAGGCTGTGGAATTTTTACCATGCTCTTTTCTGCAAAAGAAAACTGCCAGATTTGAGAGATCGCTCCTCCCCGGTAATGCTTCCACTCTCCGAATTGATCGGGGTAGGGATTATAGGCGATCGCTCTTCCGTCCGGAGCAAAGCAGGCGTGGTACGCGTTGGGAACCCCCAGTTGGGTTGCGGGGCCACCCGTGACCGGTACGGTATAGAGTTGAAAATAGCGATTCGTAAATTCGTTGCGCTGGGATAAAAAAAGAACGGATTTTCCGTCGGGGGTAAACCCGCGTACAATATCGGCGGAAGGATGCCAGGTCAGTCTTTTCGGGATACCGCCCTGCACCGGGATAATATAGACGTCCGTATTCCCATCGTACTGGCCATTGAAGGCAATCCATTGTCCGTCGGGAGAAAAAACAGGATTGGATTCAATGCCCTCATCTACGGTCAGCCTCCGCGGGTCAGTGCCATCGGAATTAGCGATCCAGAGGTCTTCTGCATATATGAATGCGATATGATCCCTGCTGATCGCCGGTTGCGATAACATGCGGGTGTCCTTTGTGTCAATAGCCAGAGTACATACCGGAACACCAAAGAATACGATCAGCAGAGCAAATGGATGCAAAAATGTCTTTTTCATATTTCTATTTGAGTATAAAAACAGGTCTTGAATAATTTTTACAACACAAATGTATAGGTTCGATGGGAAACATTTTGGCTTGTTCTTGCAGACCTCATTTCCGGCAGGATCATATTCCAACATTCTCAAAATCACGCGAACGATTGCAGACATGGCAGGCAGCGGACAAACAGAGTGCCAGCATGTCGCCGAAGCAGTTCATTTCAGTTGCATTGATAAACAGATGGGTGCCGATACTAAAATAACAAAACTGGTGTCAGCAAAAAAGATTTTAAATATAACGGCAATATACATGTGTAATTTTTAAAATAGGCTTTCGTTTCCGGTATTTGCTTTTCAATGAAGCGGCAGGCGCGACGCTCCTTTCAAGAGTTGTGCTCATGGGATTAAATGCTAAGACAAAAGACGACTGACGTTTTTTGTACAAATATTTCTGCCACTTTTCTCAGATCTTCTGATCAACTTATCGAAAGGCTGTTGTAAAAAATCAGGAGCCTTTTAGAAAATAAGGAACACCAATAAACCATACCGCTTAACCTCACGTATTAATTATTTTGCAGCTCTACCATTAAAAACAGACATTGCACCTTATGTCAAAGCCGAAAAACAACATTACAAATCCTGAAAGATGGAATATTCAGTTTGAGGTGAATTATCTGAAATATAATGGTACCGCAACCAGGATGAGCAACGCTCAGGGCATTTTTTATCGAGTTAATTACGCATGGGATAATAGCCCCAATTATATCTACACCGGAAATTTTTTCCCTGGCAAAAAAGAAGTGACCATGCAAATATTCACTCAATGGACATGCAACACTCCGGATATAGAAGGGAAATTTATTTCCCCGATAGGCAGCGCGATAGAAAAGGTTTTAAAGGAAATCAATCATCCCCTCTTTTAATCTGTAAATCAGGAACTTCGTCCCCTCATCGAACAGCAAGGCTTAATGAAGCCGTCGACCCAGTCATGCGGTAAAGGCGCGGGTTACAACGAAAAAAAAACTGGACAAAAAGAAGAAAACTTCGATTTGTCCAGTGTAGTGCCCAAGACCGGATTCGAACCAGCACATGGTTACCCACGCTGCGACCTGAACACAGTGCGTCTACCAATTTCGCCACTTGGGCAGCAGGCAAATGTAATAATTGATAATGGAGAATGGATCCCTGATAATTAAAAAATGCAGAAAATATTTCTTTCCATACCACGATCCCGGCCAATATTGGTCCCCGTACCAGGCTTTTTTGTGTTCGAAATAAAGTTCGATGGTGGATTCCTGATGCGCCCTGATCTGAAAAAGAGTATAAAAGCATTGTTATCAAATGTCAGTCCCGGAAGAACGATCGCTATTAAAAAAATTTTTATGCTGTGCCGCACTAACAGGCGGGAAGCCCAAAAACCACCATTGTTTAAGCGCTAACATTGAATTCGCGCAATGCATTATTCAAACTTGTCTTCAGATCGGTTGAGGCCTTTCGCTGTCCGATAATAAGGGCGCAGGCAACACCATATTCACCTGCAGGAAAGTTTTTTAAATAAGTTCCGGGAATAACAACACTTCGCGCGGGCACGCGGCCCTTATATATTTTGGGTTCATCTCCGGTGACATCTATAATTTTTGTTGATTGTGTTAACACGACATTCGCGCCGAGCACGGCTTCCTTTTCAACGATCACGCCTTCCACAATGATGCATCGCGATCCGATAAAACAACCATCTTCAATAATTACCGGAGCAGCCTGCAAAGGCTCAAGGACGCCGCCGATTCCGACCCCGCCGCTCAGATGAACGCCCTTGCCGATTTGTGCACAACTTCCGACCGTAGCCCAGGTATCCACCATCGTGCCTTCATCGACAAAAGCGCCGATATTTACATAACTTGGCATGAGCACAACATTTTTTGCAATGTGTGCACCGTATCTTGCTATGGCGTGCGGTACTGCCCGAACTCCCAGTTCTTTATAATTTTTTTTCAGTAGCATTTTATCATAAAATTCAAATGGCTCAATATTCCACGTTTGCATAGGCTGAATAGCAAAGTACATCAGGATCGCCTGCTTCACCACCTCATTGACCTTCCATCCGGATTCAGCAGGCTCCGCAACACGCAAAATGCCTTTGTCAACCGCATCGATGACCTGGCGAATTGCATTGCTGTATTTTGCTTCTTTTAATAATTCGCGATCATCCCACGCATCGCTTATTAAGCCCATTACCTCCATACTCATTTTTTTATGCAAACATAATGCATGCAATTCAGATGTTGACTTGAGTCGAAAAGATTTGAAAATTCTCAAGTTAAAAAACGATTATTTTTGTTTTAAACATCTGTTAAATTCAACAGTCTATACGTTTCATTCTATTTGATATAAAAATAAATAACAGCTTTACTGAGATTGTTATCATGCATGAAAAATTAACCTCGATGAAAAAGCACACCATAGCAATTTGCTTATGCATGAGCTTCATTTTATTTCAATTCAAATCATCCGGGCAAGACAGTTTAGCAAGACAGAAATTTTTTAAAGACAGCATCGAAAAAGAAATGGACAGCGTTTTTAATGACGCGGGCATCTTGCGACCAAAGTCTTTTTGGTTGGCCAGTTTAAACTATTTAAGCAATAATGTTTATCTCGGTAGAAAGGACTCGCTTCCTTCTCCATATTTTACCGCGTCTGTGGGTTATTATCATAAATCCGGGCTTTTTGTAAACGCGTCAGCTTCCTATTTAACAGAGCCTGGCCAGGGAAGAATTGACCTGGCAACCATTGATGGCGGTTATAGTTTGATCAAGCCGAAATTTGATGGATTGATCACGGTATCCAAATATATTTTTAGTAGCGAAAGTTATAATGTGCGTTCGGAAATTGAGGGAAGTGCGGATATTTTTGTTGCTTATGATGTTGGTTTTATTAAACCCACGCTGCAAGCCATTTTAAATTTTGGTGACCATACAGATTATGCAACAGAACTGGGCGTAGAACATACTTTTTTTGCTCTGGAAAAAAATCTGGCGATTACCCCCACATTAGAAGTAAATGCCAGCACTCAAAATTATTATAATAATTATTACCGGTTCCGGCGTTATTCGCTCCGCAGACTTGTAAAAGCGGCAAGGTTACAAAGACTTATCAATGAAATCTCCGAAAATGGAGATGTGGAAAACCCCAGAGAATTTAAAATTCTTGATTATGAGTGGAGTTTCCCTGTGACTTATTCTGTCAAGAGACTTACTTTCAACTTCTCTCCCACTTATGTCCTTCCGACAAACGCCTCGATCGTCGATGTAAACGTGATTTCGACAAGGCTTGGAACCAGGTCAAACGAAAGGGGGAAAGAACAACTAACCAATAGTTTTTTCTTCGTTACCGGCGTTTCTTACAGTTTTTAATTTTCCCATTATTGAATTGACTGTATTTTTGATCATGGTTAAGCCTGATTTTCAAAACGACCTGAAAAAATGCATTGAGACATTAATCCAGGGAGGGTTAATCTTATATCCGACAGACACCGTTTGGGGAATTGGATGCGACGCTACCAACTCAAGCGCCGTTAAAAAAATTTTTGACCTGAAAAAAAGAGCCGATTCAAAGAGCCTTATTGTGCTGGTTGCTGAAGAACGTGATATTTTGAAATGCGTTACGCAACTTGATTTGCATGTTTTTGATTATTTGAGAACTGTTCAGAAACCGACAACAGTAATTTATGAAGGGGCGATTGGTTTGGCTGATAATGTGATGAATGCAAACGGAACGGTCGCGATCCGGGTTGTAAAAGAAATTTTTTGCAAGCAACTGATCAAACAATTTCTCAGACCGATCGTTTCCACTTCCGCAAACGTTTCTAATTCAACTACTCCTCAAAATTTTGCGGAAATATCCGCGCAGATAAAACAGGGTGTTGATTATATTGTGCAATACAGGCAGGAAGAGAAAACAAAGCATCAACCTTCATCTGTAATACAGTTTAATAAAGATGGAACCATTAAAATGTTACGGGATTAGGGAAATGATAAAAATAAAATCCTAACTACAAACAAAAAAGTGCAAAAATTCCTGGTCATTCAAACGGCATTTATTGGCGATGTGGTGTTGGCAACTTCCATTGTTGAAAAATTACATCGGCATTTTCCTGGTGCATCCATAGATTTTTTAGTAAGAAAAGGAAATGAATCCTTGTTGAGCAATCACCCTTTCTTGCATGAGACACTGGTCTGGGATAAGAAAAAGAATAAATTAAAGAATCTCATCACGCTTTTAAATAGAGTACGAAAGGCAAAATATAATGTAGTGATCAATGTGCAACGATTCGGGGCGACTGGTTTGCTTACCGGGTTTTCAGGCGCGAAGACGACGATTGGTTTTGACAAAAATCCATTCAGCTTCCTTTTTTCAAAAAGAATAAAGCATGTTTTTGATGAAAAGGGGCATGGGAAACATGAAATAGAAAGAAATCTGGAATTGATAAAAGACCTCACTAATGATGAGGTCGTTCGTCCAAAACTATATCCATCAAAAACAGACGAAGAGAAAGCAAAAGCCTATAAGCAACAACCATACATCACGATTGCGCCGGCATCCGTTTGGTTTACCAAGCAATATCCAGCTGATAAATGGCTGCAATTTATCAATAAGCTTCCTGAAAACTTGCATATTTATTTATTGGGTGGGCCGACCGACCATTCAATGTGTGAAAATATGATACGGTCAACGAGATATAAAAACGCTATAAATCTTTGCGGGAAACTTTCTTTCCTCGAATCCTGCGCACTGATGAAGGATGCCATAATGAATTACGTAAACGATTCCGGCCCCATGCATTTTGCCTCGGCCATGAATGCTCCTGTCGCTGCAGTATTCTGTTCAACCATTCCTGGATTTGGTTATGGTCCTTTGTCAGATAATCAATTTATCATTGAAGTCCGGGAAAATTTATATTGTCGTCCGTGCGGATTGCATGGATATAAAGCTTGCCCGGAAAAACATTTCCGGTGTGCAAAAGAAATTACGGACGATCAGCTGTTGTCTGCATTAATCCCTGCTGATTAAAATCAATGTGGCTGGCAATTCCTGCCTCTTGTTTCTTGCTCCTTGTACCTTCTTGCTTACCTTTGCACGCATGGAAATAAATTGCACAGAAAGGGAATTATTTATTTTTAAAAAGATCGGCAACGCCGCGGAAAAACTGAAGACACCCTGTTATATAATCGGTGGTTTTGTGCGTGATAAATTAATTGGTCGAAATACAAAAGATGCAGATATTTCCTGCATCGGTGATGGCATTGCACTGGCTCAGGAAGTGTCCGAAAATTTTGAACCAAAACCAATGGTCAGTTTTTTCAAAAATTTCGGGACAGCACAAATTAAGATAGAGGACCTTGAAATTGAATTTGTCGGGGCACGTAAAGAAAGCTACCGCGTTGAATCCCGGAAACCTGATGTGGAGACAGGAACGCTTGAAGATGATCAGTTAAGAAGGGATTTTACCATAAACGCATTGGGAATCAGTTTGAACAAAAAAGATTACGGCCGGTTAAGCGATCCATTTAATGGGTTGGAAGATCTTAAAAACAAATTGATCCGGACACCTTTGGATCCGTTAAAAACGTTCAGTGACGATCCTTTGCGAATGATGCGCGCCATTCGTTTTGCTTCACAATTGCATTTTCACATTGAACCCGGGGTTTTTGACGCCATCACAAAAGATGCGTTCCGGATTAGCATCATCTCACAGGAACGTATAACTGAAGAGTTGAATAAAATTATTCTCGCGGACAAACCATCCATTGGTTTTGATCTTCTTTACAAAAGCGGGCTGATGGAAATTATTTTTCCGCAAATGGTCGCACTTGCCGGCGCTGAATATATTGATGGAAAAGGGCATAAAGACAATTTCTATCACACATTGCAGGTACTGGACAATATCAGCGCAAATACAAGTGACCTGTGGCTTCGCTGGTCGGCGATTCTTCATGACATAGCTAAACCCGTGACCAAACGGTTTGATAAGGAACATGGGTGGACATTTCACGGGCATGAAGTTGTAGGGGGAAGAATGGTTCCGAAAATTTTTACAAAACTCAAACTTCCTCAGAATGAAAAAATGCGCTTTGTCCGCAAAATGGTTGAGTTGCATCTGCGCCCAATTTCTCTTACCAAAGAAAATATAACGGACTCGGCCATACGAAGATTATTGTTTGACGCTGGTGATGATATTGATTCGTTGATGATGTTGTGTAATGCGGATATCACTTCAAAAAATCAGAAAAAGGTAAAACGCTACCTGGAAAATTTTGACCTGGTTCGTCAACGCCTCAAAGAGGTGGAAGAAAAAGATAAGATGCGCAACTGGCAACCGCCGATAAGTGGCGAAATGATCATGGAGAAATTTGGCTTGCCGCCATCCAGGGTTGTCGGTGATCTGAAAAACGCCATTCGTGAAGCGATATTGGACGGCGAAATAGAAAATAATTATGAAGCCGCATACGAATTTATGATGAAAAGAGCAAGGGAATTGGGTGTATTGGCGGATTGAGCCTGTTATTAGCCCGGATGGTTATCCGACGGGTCCTGTGACCTCAGCATCAAAATTTCACTTCTTTAGTCTTCGGTGTGAGCAAATGCATAATGAGCCACGCAAATAAATAGGCGCAGCCGCAAATCACAAAAATGATATTGTATCCGGCCGTTTTATTTCCTGCATTTTTAAAATATTGAAGAATATTGCCGACGATGAGGGGGAATAAAATGCCGCCGACTGCTCCGGCCATACCGCCGATTCCCACAATGGAACTCACAGCCTTTTTTGGAAAAATATCCGAAGCCGTCGTAAAAATATTTGCACTCCACGCCTGGTGTGACGCAGCCGCAAGACTGATCAACGCAACGACCGTCCACATGTTTGCCGCATACTGCGCGGTCATTACCGGCAAAACACAAAGTGCAAAAATAAACATCGCTGTTTTTCTGGCACGAAATGCGCTCCATCCTTTTTTAATAAAATAAGAAGATAAATAACCGCCGAATACACTACCGATCGAAGTCGCCGTGTAGACGATAACTAGCGCCCACCCTGGCTTTTTTAAATCCAGGTGAAAAGTTCCACTGAAATAATCCGGTAGCCAGAATAAAAAAAACCACCAGATGGGATCGGTCAAAAATTTACCAGCGAAAAAAACCCATGTTTGGCGATATCGAAAAAGACTTATCCAGGAAAATGCCGGAGAAGATGAATTATTTATTTCGTCATCGCTGTGAATATAATGGTATTCACGAGCTCCCAGCCTTTTTTGTTTCGGCGGGCTATCAAAAAATATCAGCCAAAAAATCAACCAGATCAACCCGAGCGCACCCGTTATCAAAAATGCTTCCTGCCATCCATATGCACCCAAAATCAATGGCA
>DATGFZ010000374.1:0-4171 GCA_035308805.1 Puia sp.
GGCTATAATGTAACTGAAATTATTTCCGAAACAACGCTTGGGCGAAAATTAGAAACTACTTACCAGGAAGTGCTTAACAGTTTGCATCCCCACCCCACCATCAGCGAAAGTGTGAAAGATGCGATTGAAGTAGCCTATGGCGAGGCCATACATTTGTAAGTCATCTCCACCCGGACTGGACTTGCATTGGCGGGCTCATCCGTACGCGTCACCCATTTATTTGTTAAGGTTATTTGAATTCAACCCTGCCAAAACAAACGCCTCATATTATTAAATGAGTTCCAAGGTTTTTTTGGCAAAAAAAGAGCCTGGGTGCTCCCGGTTTAATTGTTGACGACATTTTATGCGACAAGAAAAAGCACATACTCCTCAAAAAACGGGTGATTAATCCCGGGGAACATCCATCAGGTTTCAATCACCAATCATTTTCCTGAGTTCAACCATTTCCTGGTTTATTAACGCAACTTGTATCATTGACATTATTGAAGCCATGCGATCGGGAAGTTTACCTACGCATTTAATATTTGATTCCATTTCACCAATTGGGCAAGTCGACGGAGGAAAATGGCAAACCTTCAAGACAATTTAATTTAAAAAGATCTTATCGAGGACCAGAAATTGGGACAGACTTATTCCCGATTTTAAACATTTCAAAATAAAAATTAAAAAAAATTTGTGTAGTTAAATAACTACACATATATTTGTAGTCAAATAGCTACGCAATGAATTTAAGACGAGATGTATTTCAAGCCATTGCCGACCCGACAAGAAGGGCAATATTGCTTTTGGTCGCTTCACAATCCCTGACCGCAGGTGCGATCGCCTCAAACTTTGACACGGCAAGACCCACTGTTTCCAAACACCTGCAAATACTCACCGAATGCGAATTGCTCAAACAAGAGCAAAACGGAAGAGAAATGTATTATCACTTCAATCCAAACAAAATGAAAGAAATAGCTGAATGGTTAGTGCCCTTTGCAAAAATGTGGGATGACCGATTTAATAAATTGGAAAGCGTCATGAAAAAATATCCTCCGCCACCGGCACGGACGGGTAAAACAAAAAAATAAAATAATTAATTCCATGCCGGTTATGACGACATAATTGTGGAGCAGAAACCACATAAAAACGGGAGATACCGAAAATCCAAAAGAGTAGGACAATAAAATAATGCAATATGAACAAGGGCATCAAAATCATTCTTTATCCTGTTAAGGATATGAAACAGGCAACGTCACTATTTCGGAAATTTTTAGGCGTTGAGCCATATTCAGATCAACCTTATTATGTTGGATTCAAAATTAATGACCAGGATATTGGATTGGTTCCTAATAATCCCGAAGCAGCAGTTGCCGCATTCTTTCAAGTAGAAGATATTAAAAATAGTTTACAAATACTCCTCGATGGAGGTGCAACAATCATCCAGGATGTTAAAAACGTCGGCGGTGGAAGATTAATTGCCAGTGTAAAAGATAAAGATGGCAACGTCATCGGCATGGTTCAGGATTGATCAATGACAAAAACAATACTTATAATAACATATGGAACTAAAAACAAAAATAAATTCCGAAGAAGGCAAACAGGAATTATTGATCACAAGAGAATTTGATTTGCCTTTGGAATTATTATTTAAGGCGTACGAAAAGCCGGAAATTGTTGAGCAATGGATGGGAACAAAAGTGATCAAACTCGAAAGCAAAAGGCACGGCAGCTATCAATTTGAAACAACCGATCCAAAAGGAAACAAACATCATTTCAGCGGCGCGATCCATGAGTTTGTCCAGAACAGTAAAATCATACGAACCTTTGAAATGGCCAATGCACCATATGGCGTGCAGCTTGAAGTTTATGAATTTGAAAAACTTACTGACCATAGCAGCAAACTCAGTATGCACATAATATATGAATCGGTTGCACAAAGAGATCATTTGCTTAGAATGCCCTTTGCACAAGGTCTAAACATAGCACATAACCGGCTTCAGGAAATCCTGGGCAAATTAAAATAATACAACATGACAAAGACATATAAAATCATCTATTGGATCGCTACCATCTGGCTTGCATTGGGGATGTTTTCAACCGGCATCGTACAATTATTGCAACTCAAAGAACGGGGAAGCACATTGGCGCCCGGGGGGGCCGCCAGTGTGACCCATTTGGGTTATCCCCTTTACGTGCTGACCCTATTTGGTATCTGGAAAATTCTAGGAGTTATAACTGTGCTTATTCCCAAATTTCCTTTATTAAAAGAATGGGCATATGCGGGTTTCTTCTTTCTCATGTCCGGGGCGATATTTTCACATATCGCATTGCATGATTCGATTCGTGATATGTTTCCTTCGTTGCTTCTGCTGATCCTGACGTTGGTTTCGTGGTATGTCAGACCGGTTAACCGAAAAATCGTTTTAGTCAATCAATAATTAAATTGTATGAGCAATAAGAAAAAGCTGTCCTCAACGCAAAGTACCGGACTGCTCAAAATTTTAAAAGCACGATTTGAAAAAAATATGAACAGGCATAAAGGGTTTGACTGGGCTGCGATACAAGCGCGGCTTACAGCCAATACTGAAAAACTTTGGTCGATAAATGAAATGGAAATAACTGGCGGTGAGCCTGATGTCGTAGGTTTTGATAAGAAAACCGGAGAATATATCTTTTTTGATTGCTCCCCAGAAAGTCCTAAGGAACGCAGAAGTCTTTGTTACGATCACGAAGCACTGGAGACAAGGAAAGAGAATAAACCTGCCGATAGTGCTGTCAATATGGGGGAGGACATGGGCATTGAATTGTTGACGGAAGATCAATATCGAGCGCTGCAGCAATTGGGAAACTTCGATATGAAAACATCGAGCTGGGTAAAAACACCACCTGATATCAGGAAACTCGGCGGGGCCATCTTTTGCGATCGTCGCTTCAACACAGTCTTCCTGTATCACAACGGAGCAGAAACGTATTATGCTTCAAGAGGTTTTCGTGGTTCATTACAGGTATAAATTTGGTACAACTGTTGTTTAACGAATATAATAAAGCAATACGAAATTATGTTACGGTGTACTCCATTCCTTTTATTCGATGGCAAATGTGCTGAGGCAATGACATTTTATCACGGGTGTCTGGGCGGAGATCTGAAGCTTACCCCCTTAGGAGATACGCCGATGAGCACACAGTTCCCTAAGGAAAAGCATACCAAAATTATTAATGCGCAATTAAAGAGCGGCGCCCTGGAAATTTCTGCTACCGACTGGATGGCCTCTCCCGAGTTCAACCCTATTCAGGGAAATACCTTTGCTATATTTATCATCGGAAGTACGCATCATGAACTGAGAACAGTATTTGACAAGCTGGCAGAAGGCGCTGATAAGATCAGGTTTCAGGATTTGCATGAGATGCCGTTTGGAGTTTACGGACAGTTTTATGATAAGTACGGTGTTCAGTGGATTTTTGTGGGAAAGGACCAGGCATAAGACATAACATTATGAAGAACATGGCAAAGCACAAAATTCATATAAAATAAAAACGAATCAAATGAATTCAAAAATTGATTTCTTTTTCAACAAAGAAAAAAAGTGGTCTAAGGAATTTGGAAAATTAAGAACAATAATCCTTGACTGTGACCTCAACGAAGAATTAAAATGGGGCCAGGCTTGTTACACATTTCAGAAAAAAAATATTGTCTTAATTCACGGGTTTAAAGAATACTGTGCATTGCTGTTTTTCAAAGGCGCTCTGTTAACAGACCCAAAAAAAATTCTGATCCAGCAAACAGAGAATGTGCAATCAGCGCGACAAATCCGTTTCACCAATGTTAAGGAAATTATGAAGCTGGAAAAAACCTTGAAAGACTATATTTATGAAGCCGTCGAGGTGGAAGAATCTGGTTTGAAAGTGGAATTAAAAAAGACTGCAGATTTCAAAATGCCTGAAGAACTTCAAAAAAAATTAAACAAGGACGCACCATTGAGAAAAGCTTTTGATTCGTTGACGCCGGGTCGCCAAAGAGGATACATTTTTTATTTCTCTCAACCCAAACAATCCAAAACCCGGGATTTGAGAATCGAAAAATCCGTTCCTCAAATTCTCGATGGAAAGGGATTAAATGATGAATAGAATTCGATAAGAAAATTAATTAATCAATCTTCCCCCATTCAATAATGTTTTTTTAAAATATGTT
>DATGFZ010000375.1:0-9465 GCA_035308805.1 Puia sp.
AGACAAGTACTAAAAAGCTTTATTAATGAAGAACAAAGAAAGAATACTTTAAATAAAATTTCCACTCAAGTCGATTTGGCAACCGGCGTAAAAGATGCAGATTTGGTCATTGAAGCCGCAACCGAAAATACAGAACTGAAACTAAAAATCTTTAAGCAGCTTAGCGGCTTGGTCCCGGCAAATTGCATTCTTGCGACCAATACATCCTCCATTTCTATCACAAAAATTGCCGCAGTGACCAGCAGGCCAGGGGCTGTCATCGGTATGCATTTCATGAATCCGGTGCCGGTTATGAAATTGATCGAAGTAATCAATGGTTTTTCTACTGAAAGGGAAGTGACGGAAACTATTGTTGAATTGAGCAGGAAGCTAAAAAAAATTCCCTGTGTGGTCAATGATTATCCAGGGTTTATTTCGAACCGTATCCTGATGCCGATGATCAATGAGGCAATATACAGTCTGCATGAAGGGGTTGCCGGAGTTGAAGAAATTGATACGATTATGAAATTAGGCATGGCCCATCCCATGGGTCCATTACAGCTTGCCGATTTCATAGGACTTGATGTTTGTCATTCTATTCTTCATGTCTTGTTTGATGGATTCGGTAATCCCAAATACGCACCTTGTCCATTGTTGACCAACATGACAAATGCAGGATTTTTAGGTGTGAAATCCGGAGAGGGTTTTTATAAATATACACCGGGCACCGAGGCAATGCAGGTGAGTGCACAATTCAATAAATAATATCTGATTCCGATAGTTGCAGGAATTGGTGTGCAAATAGGAAATGGAAAAGGATCATTAAAAATATCCCGACTGGCATTGATGATACCTATTGCTGGTTAGCCTTGTGGAAATCCCAATCGGATCCAATAGAATCAATCAACCATTACTAAAAAGGACTCCCGCCAGGAAGCCCCTTTATTAGCACAGAGAATCTTTAAGCGGCAGCTTTTTTACCCGTTCCTTTTACCCAGCCAATCACCGCGCCAGCCACCCCGCTCAAAACGGCAAAAGAGACAATGTCCGCTGCCATACCAGAACCGGTGAGTAAGTTGGTCGTGGCATAATTGATACAATCAGTGGATGCGCTGGTTAATAAACCAACGATTGCTCCAGTCGCAAATCCGCTTCCGGCTGTTGAAATTCCAGCTTTGCCGAAAATATACACCAACATAAATCCATAAATGAGGTTTGCAACGCCAATAAGCCAAAGCATATATTCACTGGGATTCCTGGCTACACCAGTGGCGGTGCCTGCGTGTGTTTTCATAAAATCTGCCAGAAGCATTCCGTAGATCAGGTAACCTAGAAGAAAGAGTACAACGCCTCCGGCAATTCCCGCCAGGAGAGATTTGTTTGAGTTCATAAACAAAAGTTTTGGTGTTTAAAATGATATACAGTACTACCAAAGTAATGATTTGAAATGTATTTGTAAAATATTTGTGGGCTATATTACTGATGACGCGTAGATTAACAACAAAAACTCAAATTTTTATTGCGCAAACTGATAGTAATGCAAATTGTCTGAAAGTATGCTGGCCGAATGCGTTTGCTTAAAATGAATTAGACGGGGAGCAGGTATTCCATGATCGATCGCCAATTCTTGGTTGGTAATTACCCTTGCTTCATCCCACATTTTTTTGTCGATAAATGATTGTAATGTTTTGGCCCCTCCTTCTATTATTACGCTTTGGATATTAAGCTGATATAAGGCATTTATCGCGTGATCAATGACCTTCGCGTCGTTTTCTACCTTAAAATATAAGATATTGTCGATTTTCTCATGTTTTTTACTGTTAAATATTATCGTATCTGACTGACTATTAAATATTTTGGATGATTTTGATAAACTTAAATTCATATCTATGATAAGGCGAATTGGATTTTTTCCCTTCCACAACCTAACCGTCAATTCCGGATCATCACGGAGTACAGTATGGGTTCCAACAAGAATAGCTGCTTCTTCACTCCTCCATTTATGAACCAGCCGATTGGTAAATTCGTTACTTATAAAAACCCTCGAAAAATCCTCATTGGCAATTTTTGCATTACAACATTGGGCCCACTTCAAAATAATGAATGGCCGATGTTTTTTATAGAAGCAAAAAAACCGTTTATTCAGATCAATGCATTCTTTTTCCAAGACGTTGGTAACAACTTCCACGCCGGCACTTTTCAATTTATCTATTCCTTTGCCGTTTACTTTATCAAACGGATCGCGGCATCCAACCACTACTTTTGGAATTCTGTTATGAAGAATCAGATCGACACAAGGCGGAGTCTTTCCATGATGGACGCAGGGCTCAAGTGAAACGTATAATGTTGATTCCCGGATAAGATTTTCATTTTCTGGATGCACTGACTTAATGCAGTTAACCTCCGCGTGCGCTTGCCCGTGAATTTGATGATAACCCTCCCCAATAACTTTCTTATCATGTACCAAAACGGCGCCCACCATGGGGTTTGGTGCAACATTACCTGCCCCAAGTCTTGCCAGTTCTAAACAGCGACTCATGTATATTTGGTCAATTGTCAATATATGCAGGTTGAAGTTTACAAAGGTATGAATTAAGTTTGCTCCATGACAATCCATGAAGCGCAGCAGAAATTGTTGTTCCGGTTATATCATATCTACGACAACAATGAAGCTGCTGCAATAACAAATTTGATTATGGAAAAACTGGTCGGATGGAATAAAATTGACAGGATAATGAACAAACGCGTTCCGCTTTCCAGACCCCAGATCGAATTGTTTGAAAAATATTCAAAGGAGTTGTCCACGCATAGACCTGTTCAATATGTTTTGCACGAAGCATGGTTTTGCAATATTTCCTTATACGTAGATGAAAATGTATTGATACCAAGACCGGAAACGGAAGAATTGGTAGACTGGATAATGAAAGACGCGGGACTTAGCCTTCAGGAAACAACCCTTAACGGGCACGGTTCACCGTTGACCGTTCTTGATGTAGGCACAGGAAGCGGCTGCATTTCGATTGCGTTAAAAAAGAAGTTAAACCAATTAACCGTATATGCCTGCGATGTCAGTGAGAAAGCCCTGGACGTTGCAAAACGAAATGCTTTATTGAATAATACCGACATAAAGTTTTTGCAACTTGATTTTTTGAACATAGAGCTAAGAAATGAATTGCCATCCTGTAACATAATCGTGAGCAATCCACCTTATATACCTTGGAGTAATAGGTCTGCGATTGATGCCAACGTCGTAAATTTTGAACCTCATCATGCTTTATTTGTAAATGATGATGACGCGCTGGTCTTTTATCATGCATTAGCGGATTTTGCGTTGAAAAAATTGTTACCCCATGGAGCGATCTACGCAGAGCTTCACGAAGATTTATCTTCCAATGTTAAGAAATTGTTTCTTCAGAAAGGATTTTCGGAAGCAGTGATTAGAAATGATATGTATGGAAAAAGACGCATGCTAAAAGCAACTATGTTGCCATAATTTATTTGCCTTCTTTTCATATCCAATCTACATTTGCGCAAATTTTAAAAATGAAACTGCGCATTAAAATATTATTTCCACTTATTTTTTTTCTCCTAAGCTTTCTTGTTGGTTTTACGCAGGGTGATAATGCCTTATTGAATGATTCCTCTTGGAATTTTCATTTTCAGTTGACCGTTATTTCCCAGGCGCATCCTGGTTTTCACGCAAAGTATAGCGGTGCGAACAGTTTAGCAGACACTCCCGAATTCGGAGCGTCCAGTATAACCACCACTGTTTATTTAGGTAAGAAATTATGGAAAGGCGCAGCCTTGTATGTTAACCCTGAATTATCCGGTGGCAGAGGACTGAGTTATGCGCTGGGAGTTGCAGGGGCCTTGAATGGTGAGACATATCGGATAGGTGATCCGTCACCGGTGGTATCAATTGCAAGAGCTTATTTGCAACAAAATATTGCGTTGAAAAATTCTGATTATGAAAATGTCGGTGACGATGCAAACCAGATTGGTGATAAAATTCCTTCCAGCAGGATCACGATCAGTGCAGGTAAATTTTCAATGTCTGATTTTTATGATAAAAACAGTTACAGTCACGACCCGCGCATACAATTTTTAAACTGGAGTTTGATGAGCAATGGCTCCTGGGATTATCCTGCAAATACAAAGGGATATACTTACGGACTGGTCGCGGAAATAATCAAACCAGCCTGGGCAATTCGATTATCCAGCGTTGCAGTCCCTAAAATCGCCAATCACCCTGAGATGGAATATGTTTTTGCGAAAGCACATTCTGAAACGGTGGAATTTGAAAAACAAATAATCATCAATAAGAACCCGGGGGTGCTACGACTTTTATTTAGTCATACCGCTTCACGGGCGCCTTCATATGATGAAGGATTAAGCGCATTAAAGACAGACGACACCACTTTGCTAAAAGTGATTTCCGGAAATGCAGAAAATAATAAATACGGCGGAAAAAAATGGGGAATATGTCTTAATGCCGAGCAGCAACTCTCCAATCAAATTGGAGCTTTTGCGCGCATTGGGTGGAATGACGGACAGTATGTAACATGGGCGTTCACGGAAATCGATGAGACTGCGCACGCAGGATTATCGATTAAAGGCAATTCATGGAAAAGAAACGAAGATGTCGTGGGCGTTGCTGTTGTGGTCAATGGAATTTCTTCGCTGCATCAGCAGTTTCTTAAAAATGGCGGATACGGATTTATTATCGGGGATGGTAATTTAAATTATGGTCATGAAGCGATTCTAGAAACCTACTACAGCACAAAACTGTACGATAAATTCTGGCTCACATTTGATTACCAGTTTGTAAATAATCCGGGATATAATAAAGACAGGGGGCCTGTCCATGTATTTTCCTTACGAGGACATGTCGAGTTTTAGAATGTTTGCTGAAGCAATCAAATTTCATGCGAAGGCCCCGGGGACCAGTTTCCAAATTTTATTTTTGCTGGTAATTTGCCCTGCGCCTGCATATGATAAGTATTCATCCACCGCAAATAATTGCCGATAAAAGGTAGCTGTAATTGGGGGCCTAATTCGTGTGATTCCGAACAGATCTTGGCATCATTTCACCCCATTTTTATCGACTGCCAGGACGCTTTTTGCTCCAAGATCACGCGCAACGCGCATTACGGCCACCACATCTTCAACCGGAACAGACTTGTCGGCATTAATGACAATAGAAGGCTGGTCGGGTTCTTTGGCGAGAAATGGTTGAAGTCTTGCTTTCAAATCGGCTAAGGTAACTTTTGTCGTACCTACATAAAATTGCTTGTTGGCATCTATGGAGACGACAACGGTTTGCTTGGCTTTGGTATCGCTTTTTGATTTTGGTTGTGAAAGTCTTATTACATTGGGATTAGCCAACGTGGAAACGATCAAGAAAAACAACAGCAGGATAAAAAGAATATCGTTCAAGGGGCCGGTATGCACTTCACCTTCGTCTTTATGTCGTTTTTTTAAATTCATTTTCTTAGCATAATTATTTTATCATGACTTGTGCCAATTATATGAACGTTCAGCACCATGCTTCTTCCTGCCCGACATTCACTGCTTACCTTGTTGGTTCCTGCAACACATCTATAAACTCCGCACTTGCCGCTTCCATTTTATTTGTTGTTTTGTCTATCTGCGAATTTAAATAACGGTAACATACATATGCAATTATACCGATGATAAGCCCCGAAGCCGACGAGATCATTTTTACATAAATACCTCCGGCGATATTTGCAATGCTGTATTCTCCCGTTGACGCGATGCTATAAAATAATTGAAACATGCCGATTATGGTTCCGAGAAACCCAAACAGGGGTGCGATGTAGCCAATAACAGAAAGAATGGAAACATTTCTTTCCATTTTGTACAACTCCAATTTGCCAACATTTTCCATGCTGCGCTCGATGGCGTCTATGGGCTTGCCAATGCGTTGAATGCCCTTATCGATTATTCTGGCAACCGCATTGTTGGTATTTTTAGCAAGGCTTCTTGCAGCACTCACGTTTCCAGTTATGATGTGATCACGGATGATGCTCATAAAATTATCATCAACTTTTGAGGCTTTATTAATGGCCATCAACCTTTCTATAAAAAAGAAAATGGCAACGACGAGTAACAATGCCAGCGGGATCATCAGCGGACCGCCGCGATGAAAAATGTCCCACAAACTTTCTTCTTTTGGTGCGGTTGCCTGGGCGGCCAGGGCGAGACTGTCCCTGATTTTTGCTGAATCAACAGTTATTTGCAGGAAAAATAGGTGCATTCAGAAATATTTTAAAAGTAAAGATAGAGCTATAACGACCGCAGCGCATATCTATTTTTTAACAAAATGCTAAAGTGTGTGAATACCTTTGACTGCCTCACATCACTCAGATTTTCATGAAGAATATTTTCATCTCCGGGCTGTTCGGCTCAATTTTTGGCTATGGTTTTTTATCTTTGTTCTGTGAATATAGACGCATTTCATCATCTCGAAATAATCAGGAAATATATTCTTCAGCTTCCCGGCGTTGAGGAATACACGTGTTTGGGAACGCCTGCATTCAGGGTAAATAAAAAATTACTTGCAAGATTAAGGGAAGATGGAGAAACGCTTGTCGTACGCAACGAAGAACGGGGAGCCTGGATGAAAAAAAACCCTTCCGTTTACTTTATTACTGAGCATTATCGAAATTATCCGAATCTCCTGATTAACCTTAGCAAAGTAAAAAATAACGAATTGAAAATGCTTTTACAAACCGCATGGAGATCCCGGGCGAATAAAAAACAATTGAAAAAACTCTCAAAATGAAATGATAAATCAGATCTTAAGAAATGATACTGACCTCTCTATGCGGATATCTTCCTTACCAATCTCACTGCTAATTTTTTTCAAACAGATTCCTGCTTCAGCATCAACGCCTGGATTTGATGCATTGTTTTTTGCATTCCATCAGCGCTGCCATCGAGAAAGATAATATTTCCCTTCCCCACTTCCGCAAAATTCTTTATTGCTTCTGTCCACATACTGAACAAAATTACATTTGTATCCAGATTCGCTTTTTTCATTTGCTCGGCTGCTTCGCTCATTCCTTTTGCCACTTCTTCACGGAACAATGCGACACCTTGCCCGCGCAATCGCGCCGCTTCTTTTTCAGCTTCTGCAGAAATACGGATTGAGTTCCCCTCTGCTTCTGCTCCTTTTGTTTTTGTGATCAGCAACGCCTGTCCTTCATTTTCGGCGGCGGCTTTTAAATTATTGCTGGCAACAACCTTACTCATGGAATCCATGATCACTTTATCAAACGTGATGTCGTTAATCTGCAGATCGAGCAAATGATAACCCCAGTCTTCGAGTGCGTGATCGATCTGCGCTTTTACAAATTCAACAATGTCTTTTCGCAATCCCAATATTTCCGCTTGTTTTTTTGTAGCAACAAAGGCCCGGATGCTTCCTTCGATCGTTCGTGTGAGTGCTTGCATCAGGTCTTTATCGCTTATAAACTTAAAGGCAACTTTTTTTATGGTTTCTTCATCTGCATTTTGCACCGCATACAGCAACATGCTTTTGAAATAGACATTGGCCTGGTCAATGGTAACGGCCTGAAATTCCAATTCAACAGATCTGTTTTGGATACTTATTCGTTTTAATACCTGTTCAAACCAAGGAATTTTAAAATTCAATCCTGGCAACATAATGCGGCGGTATTTACCAAACATGGTAATCACATTTACATAACCCTGGTTCACGGTGACGAATCCGCCAAGTACAAAAAGCGCAATAACAATGACCCACCAATAGTTAATTAACTGTTCCATAGAAATGAAATTAGTGGATGAAAGTAGTCATTTTTGAATAGTAATTACACGAATTGTTACGAATTGATCTAATGGGCGTCAGGCGGTATGGGATATTTATTTTTATCATTGCCCGCTGCCGATTTTTTGCTTCCGGCTTATGTCTTTTCTCCGGCACCATGTCGTTGCGCTATTGAGTGGCAACAAGTCAATTTACCTTATCATCTTCGATTAATCATTAACGTTACCCTTTAAACTGCAAAAATTCCATTATTTTACAATAAGAGCTGGTCATCATTTTTCCTTTCCCTTTTTGTTTTTTGCCTTGGGATAACAAATCCTTTTTCCCTTTTTGTGGTAACTTGCTCTTGTCCCATTATGCATATAAATCTTAAAAACCCCGGTTCAGACAAATGGAAACAGCATTAGATGTCATAATCATTGGTGGAGGGCCAATCGGGCTCGCTTGCGGTTTAGAAGCAAAAAAAGCCGAATTAAATTATTTGATCCTCGAAAAAGGAGCTCTGGTAAATTCCTTATACAATTATCCGTCAAACATGACTTTCTTTTCTACTTCCGAAAGGATTGAAATTGGTGGAGTTCCGTTCGTAAGCAATAACCCGAAGCCAACAAGACCGGAGGCGCTGGAATATTACCGCAGGATTGCCGTTTCGAACCATCTTAATATCCACTTGCAGGAAGAAGTAAAATCGATAACAAATATTAATGATGAATACGAGGTAGTCACTTCCATCCAAAAATATTTGACTACAAATATTATTATCGCTACTGGTTTTTACGATATACCCGTGTTGATGAATGTTCCTGGAGAAACGCTGCCAAAAGTCACGCATTATTATAAGGAGCCGCATTTTTATGCGATGCAAAAAGTTATGGTTGTTGGCGCAAGCAACTCAGCGGTTGATGCTGCCCTGGAGACCTGGCGCAAAGGCGCTGAAGTGACGATGGTGATAAAGGGGGATGGAATTGGCAAACGTGTAAAATATTGGGTAAAACCTGACATCGAGAATCGCATTAAAGAAGGCAGCATTAAGGCTTATATACATTCAAGCATTGCAGCGATCCGCGAAAAAGAAGTAGACATAAAAACCCCCGGCGGAATAGTCACCGTTCCCAACGATTATGTAATTGCCATGACCGGCTACCAGCCCGATTTCGATTTTTTGCGAAAAGTTGGGATAACGTTATCGGCAGATGAAATTTTGCAACCTACCTACGACCCTGAAACAATGGAAACTAATTTGAAAAATATTTACCTGGCCGGGGTTGTTTGCGGCGGTATGAATACCCATGTTTGGTTCATCGAAAATTCCAGGGATCATGCGCAGAAGATTATGATGAATATCAAAACGGGTTCATAAAAAAATAAATCTGCTGAAGAAATCTCCGCTTTGGCCTAATGCGAATACAAATATACTTCAACCCTCCTGTTTTTTTGTCTCCCTTCTTCTGTATTGTTTGAGGCAATCGGCCGAGAGCCCGCAAAAAATCTTGTACTTATTTCTTCGTCCCGTATAATTGTTTTTTGCTGAATATATTCTTTCACAGCCTTTGCCCTATTCTCAGAGAGTTTTTGGTTGTAATTAATTTTGCCTACACTGTCCGTATGTCCTTCAATGATCAATGAGTCAACAATTTTTTCCTTAATCTTATTGCAAAAATCATCAAGCAATG
>DATGFZ010000376.1:0-3619 GCA_035308805.1 Puia sp.
GCTATCATATTGCATTAATGAATCAACAGAAAGATTTTGTTGCTCAATATTTAAATCGGTTATGGATACCTCAGGCGGAGGTGGAATTGTTTTTATGCTGTCGGGATTAAAATAAATAACACCCGAATGCGCGGCCACTAAAATATTTCCATTGCTGGTTTGGAGGCACGCCTGTTCGAAAAAATGATCTCTTATTCCATCATTAATATTATAGCTTGAAATTTTAAGATTATTCGCATTCACTCTTGCAATTTCTTCATTCGTTAAAATCCAAATATCATTTAGACTGCGAATGATTATAGCTTGTATATTATTCGAAGATGCAGATTTTGCTATATCAAACAAATGTATAGCTCCGGTAAATGTGTTATACAAAAATATCCGGTCATCCGCAGTGCTACCAGTAATTATTGAATCGTTTAAAGATGAAGTTAAAATAGCATGTTGCGCAGGAAGGATGTTTTCCGTTAATATTTTTTTGCTTTCATCATATTTGCAGAGTCCATATTTTCCTGCAGTAATCCAGATATTATTTCTTGGATCGATACACAATCCCTCAATCGGAGTATTATCCTTCAATAGGTTTTTAAAAACCATAAATTTACCCGACTCAGCATTCCATGTTGCAAGATTACCGTTATATAGCGCAACCCAAATATTGTTCTTTTTATCTTTTGCAAGGTTAGTGATAGTAAACTTATCAAAATCAGGAATTATTCTATTAGTGAATTTTTCTGTGGTTGTATTTAAAACCGATAGCATCCCGTATTGACAACCTATCCATAATTTACTATTATTCTCTTCTGCAAATGTCCATGTTCGGTTTAATGGCTCGCCAAGTGATTTACGATCTCGTTTATCATGCACATAATTTTTTTGAAATACAAAATTACTGTCGTACTTAAAAATCCCATTTCCCCATGTGCTTATCCAGATATCTTTTTTTTTGCTTTCGTAAATTGATGTCACATCCGCACTGAATTGTGTAATTGAGGAACCAGTTGTTTTTTCAAGATATTTGAATTGCTGCAGAACAGGATTGAAAATATTTAAGCCAAGGTCAGTGTCTACCCAAATATTTCCTTCACGGTCCTTGAATAAACTGTAAATATCCTCATCATAGTGCAATCCGTACTCTGAACCATTTTCATTTTGAACAAAAGAAAACCTGTCATTTTTCTTATCATAATTTAATAGCCCAATATAATAATCTCCCGCGAACCAAATTGTATTATCGCCATCATCCAGAATTTCATAAACTGTAGAATTGGGAGTGCCGATCTTTTCTTTATTTCTTTGATGTAAAACATCATAATGTTTTATTTCGTTTGAATA
This sequence comes from Puia sp., assembly GCA_035308805.1. Lineage (GTDB taxonomy): Bacteria > Bacteroidota > Bacteroidia > Chitinophagales > Chitinophagaceae > Puia. The sequence goes on from DATGFZ010000376.1 coordinate 1,336, forward strand.
AGTATTGTAGCTGCACAAATCACCTAAATAATTTGCGATCCATAAATCTCCGTCTTTATCGATTTTGAAAAGAGAAACCGGATTGTAGTGACCAAGTAATTCATCAACATTATTTTCAGCCGGATAATATAGTTTGCCGCTAATGCAATCAAAACGCTCAATGATTCGCCGAGTTCCCACAAGGAGCAACCAAAGACAATCAGACTTACCATCATATACTGCTGTTTGTATTCCATCAAAGGTTGAGTTGTTGGTAATAATTTGACTTATCAAAACAGCTTTCTTCTGGGCAAAGTTATAAAGAAAAATATTTTTGCTCGTAACAATCCAAATTCGATCATGCTTGTCTTTCTTTATGCACGCAACATTGCTTTTGTTGCTGTCGGGGTTATCTGGCGTATAGACTCTGAAAAATTTTCTTTCTTTTCTTTTATAAATATTAACACCCTGTTCGTTATTAATCCAGATATTTTCTTCCTTGTCTTCTTCGGGGAATGTTATCCAGTTTTCATTTGTATTTTTCGCAGAATTGGCGTCGTATTTATAAGTAATAAAATTTTTTCCGTCAAATCGCTGAATGCCATTTACACTGCCAAACCAATAAAATCCTTTATCATCCTGGTATGTACTTACTTTTGAATTAGATAGCAAACCATCCTCAACAGAAAGATGCTGAAAAACAAAATGCTCTTGAGAAAAAACATGATGTGGTAATAAAAAAAACAATAAAAATTTTATGCGGTTAGCTGCCATGGAAAGTTAGATAACATCAATAAAATTACAAATTGCAGGCATTTATTTCAAAGGATAATTCTATCGTGACTTACATTGACATTTTTTGAAAAAGATCATTAAAGTACATAGCTTATGTTATCGGAAAATATTTCTTCGGTTTATTTTTTTAGGAAGTGCAGGCTAAGTTTTTATTCCCTACTATCAATTAACGATGATCATGTCTAGAATAAATAAGAAAATACATTTTATCGAATAAAAGTGAATACAAAAAAAAGGAAGCGAATTTATGATTCAACTTCCTCTTAAATAATGATGAAGACCATAATTATACGATTAGTCTTATTAACTGATCTGTCAGGTTTGGCCATGCGTTCATTTCTATTCTCGTTTTTGTAATAACCTGATGAGGCAATCGTGGTTCTTTGCCGGGCCAAGTTCCGGCCCGTGTTGCAGGTGACGCGGGTTTTCTTTTTGCAACAACTCTTTTTTTTAGTTCGGATTCCCGGCTCTCAACGGCGATGGCAATTCGATTGGAAGAATTGAAATTAGCATTATTCTAATTTTCTAATCGCAGAGCACAAAGGTATTTTATTCCGCATATCCTCCTCCCACACCGTCGGCGAAACCTCCATCCCCCTCTTGACTTTATGCAGCTTGCCGAATTATTTTATTGTAAACAGAATTACACCTTTTTTAAGAACAAACAAGTCCCTGAAAGCTGTCTTGAACAACCTCCCGGGACTTAACCATTTAATCCGTTTTTTTCAATTTCCTTTTTTAAGATATCCAAATAAACTATGACTTTCTTTGTCGGGGCCTGCAGTAAAATAAATGCGGGTGGAATCTGCATTTGGGAGATGGGTGTCTATTCCCCATAATCCGTCAATGGAAATGGGACGACCGTGATCTTCCAACTGACCATGGAAGCCCCCGCCCATATCATACACATTGATACGACCATCCCCAAAGTTTCCCACCAGGATAGCGTGAAACCTTATGTTGTTAAATCCTTCAGATGATTCAGCAATTCCCCATGGTGAATTGAGCGTACCATGTGCGGCAAAACGTTTTACCCAGGTACCATCGGGTTTGAATACATCTACAAAACCGTTGCCTGGTCCTGCCTGATCATCGTGATTGTCCGGGGCCAGGTGTTTGGCATAAGTTACGTAAAGCAAGCCACCAATATTACGGATGTTAAACGGGCCAAAGTCGGAAGAAATACCAGGGTCGTGAAAAGCCTTGCCGGAAACGGGATTATATGCGTTGTCAAAAACATCGATCCTGCTTTGCTTGAAATTAGTCACATACAAAAAATTACCTGTGCCGTCGTTGGCAATGGCAAGACCTTTGTAAACAGCATTGGCTGCAGAGTTATCAATGACTTTGACCGCGTTGTTTCCGCCACCCCAGGCGGCAATGATTCCATCCTCGGTGGCAAAAATAAATTTGCTCGCAACCTGTGTCTCACCCGACATGAATCCGAAGTCAGCAGTTTCATTAAAGATCACGCCGGAAGGTGTTCCACCCCCCGTGCTATCCGGCGAAG
>DATGFZ010000377.1:0-6013 GCA_035308805.1 Puia sp.
GAGATAATACGTGGTGAGGTATTCTTTTTTCTTGTCTTCCACTTCTTTAGCAGTAAAACCATTTTTCTTAATGTCGTTGATGATATCTGTCATCACCTGCAAAGATTGCTTTGGATCAATGGTCGATATATATAAGTTCGCCACAGGGCTATTTATTAAACTTTTATTATAGAAGGCTGCAGGGGCATAAGACAAACTTCTTTTTGTTCTCAATTCAACAAAATACCGATCATACAAAATCCGCATGGCAAATTCAAATAAAGGTCCGTCAGGAGAAAAATATTTAGGACCGTTGGCAGTTCCAAAAATATAATTAGTAGCGATATTCCTGTCGTTGATATTGACATCCGGTTTGGAAACACCTGCAATTACAGGTTTTGGCGGCAATTTGCCATCAGGAAGATTTGCCAGTGTACTTTTCACTTTGTCCAGTAAATCTTTTTCTTCAACGTCTCCCACAATAACGAGATAGCTTTTTTTCTTTCCCAATAAATTTGAATAATAGTTTTTAACATCTTCAAGATTTAATTTCTCCAGGGTTTCGGGAGTTCCATTTTGTATCAGTTCATAGACGGTTCCTTTAAAAACCTGTTGGGTGGCAATTTTGCGAAGGTAACTGTCCGGGTTGCCATCCTGCTGTTTTGCGCCGGCAATCATTTGTTGTTTGACGACTTCAAATTCCTGGGCATCCATGGCCGGATTTAAAAGTGCCGCAGTAAACATATCCCAACTCTGGTTCCAATTTTCTTTAAGACAAGTCATGGTGACAGCACTATAGTCTTTGCTTGCATTGGCACTGAAATTTGTCCCCAATTTATCAGCAACCGAAGAAAACTGATTCTTATCCATGCTCTTTGTACCACCCTGGATGGCAAGGGTAAGAGCCATGGGCTCAATGCCCTGCTGTTCAGGCTTAATATTGGAAACACCTCCCCTGATAAACAGGCTGGCGGTGATCACTTCTTTTGGTACCTTTTTCAAAATGACGGTCAACCCATCAGCGGTAATTTCCTTGGTGTTTGATTGGGCCAAAATACCAACACCAATCAACAGCCCAAGAACCAGAAGCGGGTATGTTTTCAAATTTTTTTTCATACTTTATTTTTTTCGAATGAATGGTTTATTTAAAAAGATTATCAAGGTTAGTAACCTTCCAGTTATTCTGCATGCCCGGATTTAACAAAAGCCCTTTCACACATGGCTTGCCCTTAATGTATTTATCTACATAACCAATAATATCCTGCCGGGTGATTTTTTTTATTTCATTTATATAATTGAAGTAATAATCAAAAGATGCGGAAGCCCACCAAAAAGAGAGCGTGTGTACATATTGGGAAGTAACTTCTTCTCCGTATTTTTCCTGGTTGGCCAATTTTATTTTTGAAGTCTCCAATTGCTCATCAGTAAAATAATCGTTGGCGTCAAACTGATCTATTTGTTTTTGCAATGCGCTGAAAGCATCATTGAATTTACCCGGATTGGGAACAAACTGTAAAGTGATCGGTCCCACATACTTTGCCGATTGATAATTTAAATTGGCGCCCAATGCATATCCGCTATCTACAAGCGATTGTTGAAATTTCGAACTCTTTTGATCGAGTATGAAAGAAAAAACATCTGCAACCACTGTGTTTTTTATATCATTTCTCATATCCGGACCATGCCAACCGATAAGCAGAATCGGGACACGGGCATTGGGATTTGTTACCACAAAACTCAAACTGTCGGATGGATTTAAGGGCGAAAATTCCGGGATTGGCCATTTTTGAAACGGATCAAAATCACTGGGTTTCCAGTCCCCGAATATTTCTTTTGCTTTTTGAAAAACATCCTCATGCTTAACTGCTCCGCCAACAAGGAGGAGGGAATTATTTGGATAATAATATTTATCTTTTATTGCTCGCATCTTTTCGGACGTGGCCGTTAAAATGATCTGGTGGTTGCCAATGGCATTTTTTCTTGAATACAAATCGCCCCACATTTTATGGTTGAATTTATCACTCAACGTAAACACAGGATTGCTTTCCTGCCGTTGAAATTCTCCGTCTACCACCGGATCTTCTTTTTTCATTTCTTCCTGCAAAAACAAAGGATATCGAATGGCGCTGTTTAGGAATTGCAGGCCTTCTTTCACTTGTTTGCTGCCCAGTGTAAAGAAATAATTTACCCGTTCGTCGCCTGTAGTTCCGTTAAATACGATGCCGAGTTCATGAAGCCTGTCTAAATATTTTTCCTGTGAAGGAATGTCCTTGTTTGCTTTAAAAAACATGTGCTCATACAGATGCGACAACCCGTTGTATGCGGTGTCTTCTGTAAAAGCGCCATTATGAACAGCTATTTCAACCGTCGCTAATGGTACAGAGGCATCTTCGAGCACCAAAACCTGCAATCCGTTATCGAGTTTTGTAAAAAAAACATTTGCCGGTTGCTGGGCGTATGTGTGTAAAACCACTCCTAATAACATAAAACAGACAATAACTTTCTTCATAAGACTACAATTAAAATAAATTTGATTTGATTTGAATATTTCTTTTATTAAAAAATTAAATTTAAGCAGAATTACTTCATGTAATCCGCCATTTATAAAAAATAATTCCAAATGTAAATGGTTAGGGGGAATTTTTCTGACCGGGTGCATTTTTTCGCTGGTCCAGATCTGGTTCGATCAGATTTTTCGGTCAAGTCAATGGTAGACAAAACGCTGCCTTAAAAGAAGTAATCATTTGAGGATATATTTTCCATCAATTACACAAGACCTGCCCGGATCAGCTACTACCGGTTATGGGCATTTGAAAAACTGTTTTTCAGCAGGTCACCATTCCAGCAATTTCATGAGGGCTGCATCACCTTCCACAGCGTTTGCGGGCCGCGGGTGTTTTGCGTTAAAAACGCTTAGATCCTCAATAGTCAGGACTTTACTTGCCGTCTCATCCACCGCTCCCCCGCTCATCATCCCCGAGCTATCGAGATGCAGGTGGTTAATTAAAAAAACATACATAGGCTGACGCTTTGTCGGACCATAATCATGCTGATCATTTGGCAAATGAACATTCTCGACATTTTGAGATGAATCAAACCAACTATAGATATTCCGGATATAAGGGAATTCGAGCGCAGGACAATTTCTTGTCCAGTCACTGCCATCCGAGATTAGCATCATCGGTCTTGGCGCTGCAAGTGCGGCGATCTCCACGTTATTGGTTAGGTGGCTTGGGCGCCGGTGGATGGGCATCCCGCTTTCACATAGGCAGCCTCCAAAAAAATAGGCAGACACCATGACCACAGGCACGGATACTTTTATCCGGTTATCAATGGCGGTAAGAATGATCGTTTGCGTTCCGCCACCGGAAGCACCCGTGATGGCAATTCTCGCGGTATCCATGTTTGGCTGCAACAATAAAAAATCCAGAGCCCTGATGCTGTTGTATGTTTGGAGTTTGAGCGCTTTTGAAAGTTCATGTGTACATTGGGTATTGTTTCCATAGCCTATCATGTCATAAGCAAAAACAGTCGCGCCCATTCGCGCAAGCGTTGCACAGCGTTTCTGCATCTGTTCCTGGAAACGGCCGTCAGGATTTTTAAAATGCCCATGCGGACATAAAACCCCAGCCATCGAAGAAATTTTTTTTGCAGGCCGGTATAAATTTCCGGTTAGGTAATATCCCGGCAGCGTTTCCAGGGCGATATTTTCTACGGAATAATCCTTTTCCTTATGCACGCCGGTACGGATAACTTTCATTGGTGCGCGCGGCATATGATTCAGCTCCGCGCCATCAAGTATTCCCTGGCGTATCATGGCAGCTCTGATCTTCCACCCGTCTTTGTCCTGATAAACTGCGCTTAATGCCTTCAACACCTTTGCAGCCTGTTCTTCGGAATAATAGGCGCCCTGGCAGAGACCCGGCTTTGCCGGGTCTGGCTGAGCAAAAATTCTTGGAGTCATCAGGACAAAAAAAACGACAATAAACAACATTGACCTGCCTTTTTTTCTAATATTTATTGTCGTTTTGTTCTTCAATGGCCTATGATTTTCCTGTAAGCGTGTAAATGACATTATTCATATCGTCCTGATCGAGCCTGGATTCATCCATTTTAAAATTATTTTTTTTAAGCAGATTTGCAGAACGTCGGTTGTCCTTGTGCGTATAAGCTTCTATTGTCATCAATCCTGCTTCATTAAATCCATAATTAATTACAGAAGCGAGAGCTTCATTCATTATCCCCCTCCCTTGATAGGCAGGATGCAATTCAAAGCCAATTTCGCCAATTTTTCTATTCGCTGAAAAATTCCATAAGCAAATCGTTCCTATTGGTTTTCTGCTGTTGTTCAAACAAATTGCCCAATACAAAGAATTGTTTTTGATTATTCCCTCATTGATGGTTTTAATAAAGCTCTTCACTTCTTCTATATTCGTTGGCTTTGTCCTCATAATGTATTGATTGACCTCATCGTTGCTGCGTAAGGCAAATATTTCATTGTAATCACCATCATCAAGTTGTCGCAACAACAACCTTTTTGTATTAAGAACGGGAAAAACCACAGGAGATCAATTTTCGTAAATTGAATTTAAAACAATCTCTTTGAAAAAAATACTCCCCGCCCTCTTTTTGGTTGGCTTATGTGCATCTTGTTCCCTTAAACAAAAAAATATAGTCAGCGCCCCATTTATTGACAGCCTCATAAATAATTATAGTCTTTCCCCTTTGGCAAAAGACAATGAAAATGAAATGCAATTTTGGAAAGACAGGATCAATCCTTCATTACCCGGCTTGGTGAATGAGTCAAGGTATGCTGCTTGCTTGGCTTTGCGGTTTCGTTTTTTCGGTGATATAAAAGATATTAAGTCCGCAGACAGTATTCTGGAAAAAATAAACCTGGATTTCAATTTTCGTGAAGCTTCAGTAGATATGGCCTTGGCAGCGCACGGGATAACGGAACATCAATTTGTCGTTGCCGATGGATTATTGCAAAAAGCAAAACAATTGGGTATAAAACCGTACGATGCTCACACAGCTTCCTTTGATATTGAATTTGAAATGGGAAAATATACCCAGGCGAAAACCGAATTGAATGCAATCATTTCTCCCCATGATTATAGCTATTTGTACCGCAAATCAAAAATCGAACACCTCGAAGGTCAGTTGGACAGATCAATACATTCCATGCTGAAAGCTGCGGATTATTCAGAAAACAATAATTTCTTGAAAGGTGCTGCCTTGGGCAACGCCGCAGACTTATATATTCATGAAGGTGATCTGCAAGAAGCGAACGATCTGTATGTTGAGTGCCTTCGATTGAACAGCGCAGATTTTCACAGCCTGCTTGGATTGGGCTGGATCGCATTGGTTCATGATAACAATGATTCTCTGGCAAGAAAAATCTTCGAATTTGTGGAGACAAAGAATAAATTGCCAGATGCATTATTTAAATTAGCGCAAATGGCGGGTGCAATGACTGATTCAACAGCGTGTTTGAAATTTGCAAGAGCCTTTGAACAAAAGGCAACGGATAAAATTTATGGAAGAATGTATAATAAATATTTATTTCAATTGTACACCGGAATTTTGAAAAATCCTCGCTGCGCGGAAATTATGACCAGGGATGAATTGAACAATCGAGCGACTCCGCAAACATATTCCTGGTATGCTTATGCGCTGTTTGTAAATAATAAAAAAGAGGAGGCGTATAAAATTTTCGAAGATCATGTTTCCGGCAAACCATTGGAAGGACCTGAACTTTACTGGATGGGATTGCTAATGGATGGATCAGGTAAAAAATACAATGCCATCGAATTTTTCAAAGCCGCCTTTAAAAATAAATACGATCTTGATCCTTCTGCTGTAAAATTTATTGAAAAAAGACTAGATCTCTGAAGGCATTGTCCCGTTAGAAATAAAAATTATTGTTGCTGCAGGCAATCTACCCTTTTATTGGCTTTTCCCGAACACCCAGGATTTTCGGTAGTCGCAAATGAATCTTCGTTACAAAATGGAAAATCATCCTCATTGCAGC
>DATGFZ010000378.1:0-5592 GCA_035308805.1 Puia sp.
ATCTATAACTTCACCTTCAGATTTTTTTCCATTATATTCTACTTCCACAACATCTCCGATTTGCAGTTCATTGAATTTTATCATACGGCAATTATTTTATTATTTCCGAATTTACGAAAGCTTGGGAAATTAAAAAGGAAAAATAAAAAATTGAAAGATCAGATTATTTCAGCTAAACAGGTGATTGGGAACAACCGCGGCCTGCGCACCTCCGACCATGCACGAGGTGCCCGGCTTAAAGAATGAACCAGCTATATGGCGAAAAAAATAAAAATTAATCATAAGAAACGATAAAATAAAGCTCAGGGCCTTGCCGGGTACCGCTAAGTACGGATTCCTTTTCAATCTATTCCGACCAACTCATAATATAATTCGGATTTTCGATTTCCATCGCTTCTTCGGTTAGCATTAAAGGATGAAATGTATCGACCATCACTGCGAGTTCCTTGGTTTCTTTTGCGCCGATACTTTTTTCCACAGCCCCCGGATGTGGACCATGGGGGATTCCGCCCGGGTGCAGCGTGAGCATTCCCCGCGTTACATTTTTGCGGCTCATAAAATCCCCATCTACGTAATAAATTAATTCATCGCTGTCGATATTGCTGTGGTTGTACGGCGCCGGAATGGCAAGCGGATGATAGTCGAACAGCCGAGGGCAAAAAGAGCATACCACATAATTATTTCCTTCAAAAGTTTGATGCACCGGGGGTGGCTGATGCACTCGACCCGTAATCGGTTCAAAATCGTGAATCGAAAAGGCAAAGGGATAACAACAGCCGTCCCAGCCGACCACATCAAAGGGATGATGACCGTAATGAATGCCGTACAACATCGCCTTCTTTTTTGTCCTGATAAGAAAATCTCCTTTTTTATCAATGGTGGTCAGGTTATTTGGCGGACGCATATCACGTTCAGTATAAGGAGAGTGTTCCAGCAACTGACCATACTTACTCAGGTATTTCTTTGGGAAACGAATCGGGCTGAATGATTCGACAAAGAACAAGCGGTTGACATGATCCGTAAACTCAACCTGGTAAATTGTTCCACGCGGAATCAGTAAATAATCTCCATACCCAAATGACAGATTGCCATACATGGTTTTTAAAATACCGGTTCCTTCATGAACAAAAATCAATTCATCAGCATCGGCATTTTTAAAAAAATAATCTTTCATGCTTTCCTCTGGCGCGGCTAGTGATATCTGACAATCACTATTTGCTAAGATTGTTTTTCTGCTATGCAGGTAATCTTTTTCAGGTTTTATGTTGAAGCCTTCAAAGCTCCTGTGTTTAAGCATTTTTTCTTCTGCAATTTTGGGAGCTGCATTTACCGGTTCATCAGTTTTAATGATTTCTGTTGGCGGGTGGCAGTGATATAACAGCGAATAATCGTTGGAAAATCCTTCTGTTGAAAATAATTGCTCGGCGTAAAGCGAACCATCTGCTTTGCGAAACTGTGTGTGCCTTTTTTGCGGAATGTTGCCGAGTGAATAATAATATGGCATAAGCGATAATTGATATTTAATGATTAAAAATCGATAATGACGGAAATCCATTATTAATTTTCCAATTCAAAATTACAAATTCTTAATTTTCATCTATTAATTATAAAATGAAACAATTGGCAACGGCGGGTTTGGTGGTAATACAAAATCGTAAACTGTTATTGGCTTTTAGCAGAAATAAGAAAGCCTGGTATTTGCCAGGCGGAAAAATAGATGTTGGCGAAACCAGGCACGATGCCCTGATTCGCGAAATAAAAGAAGAGTTGAATATTTTTATTCAGAAAAAAGAATTGACATTCTACACACACATCACGGCTCCCGCATTTGGAGAGCATCCTGAAATGATGATGGAACAGGACTGTTTTTTGTATGATTTCCGGGAGATACCAAAACCAAGCGCCGAGATCGAGGAATTAAAATATTTCGATGGCATATCTTATCAACCCGAAATTCAGGTTCCCGGTGTAGTCCTGCTGATGCAAAAATTGAAAGAAGATGGTTTGATTGATTAAATCCAGGGGCGACCGACGATCTCCCGAAACGGCCAGGGAATTGTTGCCAGAATGACAATTAGCGCAATAAAGAAAAACCAAAAAGCTTTTTTGAATTTGATGGCGTCGCCCACATTTTTTTTCGCCATTGCATTCCCGACTGTGATGAGCACAATTGCGATTAGCATCCCGACCGGGTGCTCCACCCAAAAAAAACGAAAGAATTTACTTTTCATTAATTCCACGCCTGCAGGCAAACCGCCACTGATGATGCCGAATGTTCCAAAAAATAATAAGTACAATCCAACCAAAAAGTTGATATGTGTGGTGATCAGCGTATATAAGAACAATTTCCTGTCGCTGGTAGTAAAAGCTTTTTTGCTTTGCCATCCGCTGTAACTTCTGATGATGGACGAAATCAATAAAACCAACAGAAGCCATCTTAAAATACTGTGTATAATCAACATTGTATTTGCCATAACAAGCTTTTAAATTATCAGTAAAGCTAAATTTATTGTTTCAATTTTCTCGAATGGCCCCGATTCCTGGTTGGGATTCCTGTTTTCATATCGGGCTACTCAACCCAATCGGCAATAAAAATATTAATATCGCGCGTATCACCGCTATTTCTATTACTGCTAAACACAATTTTCTTCCCATTGGGACTGAACATCGGAAAGGCATCAAAACCATTATCCCGACTCACTTTTTCCAACCCATTTCCCTGAATATCTGTAAGGTACATGTTAAAAGGAAACCCACGACTATATTCATGATTGCTACAAAAAATAATCCGTTTATTATCGGGCAAAAAATTTGGCGCCCAATTCGCCTGCCCATAGTTAGTGATCTGCTTTGCATCGCTGCCGTCTGCATTTGCTATCCATACTTCCATGCTCGTTGGTGCTACAAGATTTTGTTTCAATAAATTTTTATAGTCGGCAATTTCATCAGTGGTCCTTGGCCGCGATGCTCGCCAGACAATTTTTTTTCCATCTGCGCTAAACCACGCGCCGCCATCATATCCGAGGGTATTGGTTATTCTCTTTACCTTATAAGTTTTCATGTCCATGATATACAGATCCAGATCACCGTCACGCATAGAAGTAAAGATCATTTTCGTTCCATCAGGAGAAAGCGTCGCTTCTGCATCATAGCCCGGAGTATCGGTCAGTCTTTTCACAATTTTGCCATTAAGATCAGCCATGAAAATATCATAGGTTTCATAGATCGGCCAGATATACCTTTTCATTTTCTGCCTGTCGGGTACCGGCGGGCAGCTGTCTCCACCCAAATATGTTGATGCATATATGATGTGTTTGCCATCTTTTGTAAAAAAGCCACAGGTTGTTCTTCCTTTTCCGCTGCTGATCATCCTGGGCTCAAATTTTTCATCGGAAGTTTGAGGAACCTTACCAATGTACATCTGGTCGCACAGGACATTTTCCTTTTCATTTTTATGCTGGAAAATGAGATACTTTCCGTCGAAACTGAAATAGGCTTCGGCGTTATCACCTCCAAAAGTCAGTTGCCGAATATTTTTAAAATGTTTTTCCTGCGGATACAAAACCGTATCAGCAGCCGGATGGTCTCCGGATCGCACACTGACACCCCTACGGAAAGAAGTAATTGTTAAAAAAATAACTACAGAAATTAACAGGCAGATATTAAATTTTCTCATGTGTATAGCGTTTTAATGAGTTGAAGGCAAAATTGAGTCAACCGCATTTCAAAATTGTCAGACTATTGTCAAAATTAAGATAACTTAAATCAGTTAATTTCGCCGAATGAAAAAGGTCTGGGTCATATTTTTTATTAGTGTGCTTTTTGTACTAATTTTTATTAACGGCTGTCAGATGCATGGGAGTGATAGATCTGAGGATGAATTTCTAAAAAATCCTCCTTACACACCCTTGACAGACAGCATTCATGAATATCCCGAAAATGCTTTGCTCTATTTAAAAAGAGCAGAATTATTAACCAAAAATAATCAGCATGATATCGCATTTAAGGATTTTAAAAAATCATGGGAGTTAGATCCGTCAGAGCAAACGGCATTTGAATATGTTTCCAATCTTTCCATTACCGGCAAATCAGATGCGGCAGTCAATTTCTTACAAAATTGCATAACAAAATTTCCGGCTAATGAAGAATTTAAAAGATTATTAAGTGATGCTTATGTGCAGATAAACCAGCCTGCAAAAGCTTTGGAATTGTTTAATAACATAATCCGGAATGATTCTTCAGACGCCGAAGCATGGTTCGAAAAAGGAAGATTGCTGGAGCAAACGCGTGATACGATCAATGCGATTACTTCTCTGAACAAAGCGTATATGTTACAACCGACAATTACATACACGTTGGAGTTGGCAAATATGTATGCTGAAAAAAATAACGCCAGGTCGATTCAATTGTGTGATGATGTCATAAACAGAGATTCCGTTCGCGAACTAACGGATCCTTTTTTTATAAAAGGAATTTATTACTCCAACACCAAACAATATGATGCAGCTATCGCGCAATTCGATTCATGCATTCACAGAGACTGGAAGCTGACGGATGCCTATATCGAAAAAGGCATCGCCTTTTTCAAACAAAAAAATTATGATAATGCACTGAACACATTTCGTATGGCAGCGTCAGTTACCATAACGTCCCCTGATGCATATTTTTGGATTGGCCGCTGTTACGAGGCGATCAATAAGAAAGATGACGCCGCTCAGTATTATCAAAAGGCGCTGATGCTGGATAAAGATTTTACTGAAGCGCGTGAAGCCTTAAAAAGAGTTAGCTGACAAATTAAAACACGTTTGTATATTGCAGCATAATCGCCAAAACAAATTTTCTTCATGACCATAGTCGCTCCGTCTTTATTAGCCGCAAATTTTCTAAATCTTGAGTCGGAATGTAAAATGCTTAACGAAAGTGAGGCTGACTGGCTTCATCTTGACGTAATGGACGGACGATTTGTTCCCAACATTAGTTTTGGCTTACCCGTTATTTCTCAATTGCGCAAGGTCACTACAAAGCCTTTTGATGTTCATCTCATGATTGAGGAGCCTGAAAGATATGCCGAAGATTTTAAAAAAGCCGGCGCGGATCGTTTGATCGTCCATTATGAAGCATGCCGTCATTTGCATAGAAATATTCAGCAAATAAAATCGCTCGGTATGAAAGCCGGAGTGGCAATCAATCCACATACGCGGATCGAACTGCTGGGGGACATCCTTTGCGATGTTGACCAGATCCTGATCATGAGCGTCAATCCAGGGTTTGGTGGGCAGCATTTTATTGATCACACTTATCAAAAGATCCGCGAACTCAAAAAAACCATTCATGATAGCGGTCTAAATGTTCTCATAGAAATTGACGGAGGCGTGACTGTGGAGAATGCTGAAGCAATTATTCATGCCGGAGCAAATGTGTTGGTCGCTGGAAACACCGTCTTCAATTCTCCCGATCCAAAAAAAGTGATCAGCCAACTTAAAAATGCCTAATTAAGAGGGGAATCACGATCAGGGATTTATGATCTCTTCATTTTTTTTCGTTTTTGGTATTTATTCATTTTGGATTATACATTCTTATTATTGGTTTCCC
>DATGFZ010000379.1:0-4711 GCA_035308805.1 Puia sp.
TCCTGGTCTTTTCTCGTTTCATTCATCACTGTGCCGCCCGAGCATCCGGGCCGACGCACTTTCAACTACGTGGATTAAAATGTATGTTGCATTTTTACTTGCCTGTTTTATTGCATGTGCAATTAATTTTTCATCGTGTCCGCTAAAATCAAGGGCTATAGCGATCGTTTTAATATCCGGGACTTCAAAATTATTCAGTGCTGATAATTCACCATGTATCAGAATAGATTTCTGCAATTGTTGCTTTGCAATTCTTGGATAAAAGAATATGTACAACAACAAACAAACCAGGAAAATTAAGATGAGGACAATGATCATTTTCAATAACAAATTTTCTGCAGTTGAAAGATAGTCTTTAACACCATCATAGATCAATTTGAAATTCAGGTAAATAAGGATTGCTGCAATCATCCAGGAAATGGTCTTCGTTAGGGGCTTGATAGAAAACATTCCCATTAATTTTTTATCGCTCACAAAATGGATAAGGGGGATGATCACAAATCCCAATTGTACACTTAATACGACCTGGCTACTGATCAGAAGCCCATCAACATTTTTTTCGCCAAAAAATATTATTACAATTAGTGAAGGAATAATTGCCAGCAAACGGGTAAGTAACCTGCGTAACCAGGGGTTGATGCGCAATTGCAAATAACCTTCCATTACTATCTGACCGGCTAAGGTTCCGGTGATGGTGGAACTTTGCCCGGCGGCAATTAAAGCTACCGCAAAAAGCACGGAAGCAACCCTGGTTCCCAACTGTGCCGGCAGAAGTAAATAGGCTTGTTTCAACGCTGCAACATGGGTGTTATTGGTCTTAAAGAAAACAGTTGCAGCGAGAATTAAAATAGCAGCGTTAACCAGGAATGCAAGATTTAATGCTATCGTGCTATCGAGAAAATTTAATCTTAATGCACGTCGGATATTGGCATCATCTTTTTTAATTTTTCGTGTTTGTACCAGCGCCGAATGCAAATACAAATTGTGCGGCATGATCGTTGCGCCAATAATGCCTATTGCGATATACAGCGCGTGAGAATTAGGCAAAGAAGGAATAAGCCCGGATGCGATTTCCGCCACATTCGGCTTTGCCAAAATAATTTCGATTAAAAAGGACCCGCCAACAATTGCGATCAGTCCGATTATGAATGCTTCCGTCTTTCTCATTCCTAATCGCTGAAGAAACAGCAGTAAGAATGTATCGAGAATGGTGATCATTACTCCGTACATCAAGGGTAAGCCGGTTAACAACTGAATACCGATCGCCATGCCGAGTACTTCGGCGAGATCACAGGCAGCAATAGCAATTTCCGCTAAAATATACAACGATATATTTATGAATTTGGGATATGCTTCGCGGTTCGCCTGCGCCAGGTCACGACCGCGAACAATTCCCAAACGCGCAGATAAATTTTGCAGCACGAGTGCCATCAGGTTGCTCATCAATAGCACCCACAATAATGCATAACCAAAACCACTGCCACCTGCAAGATCAGTTGCCCAATTACCTGGATCCATATAACCGACACTGACAAGATAGGCTGGTCCTAAAAAAACGAAAATCTGTCTCCAGCGTGAACCTTTCACATCAGTGATTACTGTGCCGTGCACATCAGCAAGAGAGACATCTTTTTGAAATTTATTCATCATCATTAACCAATATATTTTTGGCAACTACTGCGCTGATCGTAACAGATGGGCGATTGGCAATTTTTAATTCAACAGAATTATCAAATGAAAATTTTTTCTTAACCGTAATCTTTGAACCGATCAAAATATTTTTGTGCTGAAGTAATTCCAGCATTTCTGTTGTTTGAAGACTTATGGCAAGGACTTTAGCCGGCTTATTCAAATCAAGATGAAGCAATGGCTTTTGTTTTTGTTGCCTGGTAAATTTGCCATTGCTGTCCGGAATAGGATCTCCGTGCGGATCAGATTTAGGGTAATCAAGAAATTTATCAAGCCGGTCAATGAGTTTTTTACTGCTGAAGTGTTCAAGTTCTTCAGCCATTTCATGCACTTCATTCCATCCGAACTGTAATTTTTTTACCAGAAAATACTCCCACAACCTGTGTTTACGAATAATCTGTAATGCAACTCTTCTTCCTTCGCTGCTCAACTTAAAACCTTTGTACCGTTCATAAATCAGCAGATTCTCTTTTTTCAGTTTCTTCAGCATATCTGTTATAGAAGCAGGTTTTGTATGCAGCGCAGCTGCCAGGTCATTGGTAGTTACTATTTCATTTTCGCCCTGCAAATGGAAAATAGACTTGAGATGATTTTCTTTGCTCACTGAAAATTTCAATTTATCTAAATTTAAATTTAGACAAATCTAAAAAATATTTAAGTAATAGCCCAATGGTCAGCCAATTAAACCACCACAAATGGTGCCCCGAGACACAGATCAGTACTGATGGGTATAACGACCGCCAACGAGTTATCTTAAAGATCAAAAATTGGATCTTTTACGCAGCCAGAAAGGCTGTTGATTGAAAAAAACAATGTACCCTGGTGAAATGCAGGAATACCAGTCCAAAGTCACTAAAAGGGGAAACAAATCATAAAAATATAAGAAGGATTTTGTCGATCGGTCTGTCACAACACCTTAACTCTTTGTGTTTTCAGAGGCTGGGGTTCAATTTTTTTTTGTTTGTCTTTCTTGTCAAGTTCCTTTTTTGCTTCACGAAGCCGGGCAACGGCAGTAATATTTGTTAGGACAGCCATGATAGCAATGGGAACTGTAAAAATGGACATGGGCTCAAAAACATGAAAAGAAATACCTTCAATGAATAGTTTATAATTACCGCCGATATAGTGGGCAGTAATTCCGCATGCAATAGCGGCAACGCCAATCAGGACGACTCTTTCAGGTCTTTGCATCAGCCCGTTCTTGCATTCAATGCCAAGGCTTTCCGCGCGGGCGCGCGTATAGCTAACCATCATCGATCCAATGAGGGCGATGAATGCAATAAGAGAACTCATGAAGTAATGATGGGCGATGAGGTAATAACAAATACCGAGAAATAAAAACAATTCGCTATATCGGTCCAGTACTGAATCAAACAATGCACCGAAAGAAGAACTCATTTTACCCAAACGGGCAACCTGACCGTCGAGCATATCAAATAAACCTGCAAAAAGGATTAATGCGCCTGCCCATCCAACATAAGAAAAATCTCCCCTGTTGCCTTCTTCTCCGCCCAAAATAAAAATAAAAGCTACGCCAACATTCAATAAAAATCCTGTTGTCGTCACCGTGTTGGGTGTAAATCCAATTTTCACCAATAAACTTACAAAAGGATCGATTATTTTATAGATCCCCAGCTGCAATTGTTCTCTAAATGTTTTTTTCTTCATACTCAAATCAGCGTGCAATTTAAAAATCAAATCTCACCAGTGCGCGAACCCCTATTCCACCATTGGTGATGAGGTGCGGCGAATTTAAATAGGAAAATCGCTTCACCAAATCCACCCGGAGGACTTTAAATATATTCGTTATTCCTACACTACCTTCAACATAAGGCCCGTCATTCAAAGAAAAAGTTTCAGGCTGCCCGTTAGCATTTTTTAAGAACTGGTATAGATTCGGATTATTCGGGTTTTTTGAAGGATCATTCTCGCTGCGCAATCCGCCAAACAAAAATTTCGCGGACACCACTTCGCGCAATTTTAATTTTTTTAGCAAAGGCACCCGGTTAAAAATGAAACCATTGAAATGATGATCAAACGTTGCACTGGCATAATGGTCACTCACAAACTCCATAAAATTCATAAGATTATACGAATTCAATTGGTATGCATAGGTTTGGTTGGCGTGATGAATAGTCAGTAAAGGATAAGGCAATTGCCCAAAAATATAACCTCCTTCAAATACCGCGTCGGTATAACCGATCTGCGGATAATAAAACCTTTTTTCCACCCTGAGGTTGATGTTGTTATAATTGTATTCACCGCCTACCAATCCTTTTATTCCTATTCCATACCTGAGTGTAAATATCGGATATTTATTAATGATCGGCGTCCTGTACACCCTGCCCTGGTAAAATTGTTCGTTTGGTGCCCACCGCAATGATAATGAAAGTTCCGATGTTGTTAGCGAGGGCACATTTACCGAATCGCTGTTTACCAATTTTGTATATTGGATCGCACCTGCTGGTTGTTGTTTCCAGTATTTGTATCCGAAAGTATACGAGAAATGACTGGGAAGTTCATGGACATAATCTAACCGGTAATAATCATTGTACAGCCAGAAATTGTTGTTACCGCGTTTAAATGACAAAAAGAAATTATCTTCTTCAACAAATTGCAATTCCTCACCCGGAATTTTGGTCTCCCGCTGAGCGCTTATGCGAATATAATTTAGCGGATAAGAATAAATTGATTTATCATTTAAAGAATATGTAACTCCAAGATAACCTTTCCATTTTTCGTCTTTAAATCCATAGGCTGCGTAGGTTTCAAAATAAAGACGCTTGCTCAATTCAGGTGTTGTCCTTCCCCCAAACCGCAATCGAAAACCTTCGATCGGATTGAAACTATAAAATGAACCTGCTGGGCCAAATTCATATTTATTAAAGGTTGCGTAGCCTGCCAGAACAAGATTGAATACACGAAGCAATCGTTTATAAGAGGACATACCCGTCAGGCTGTCAATATTTTTATACACTTTTGATTCTGCTGTTGTTAATGTATCGTGACGATGTCCCTGCCA
>DATGFZ010000380.1:0-10430 GCA_035308805.1 Puia sp.
CGATGTGGTGGCATAACTATTTTCTGATACATAGAGTTTGGAATCCCCCTTGCTGCCAACCACAAATCCAAATAATTCGCCGGGCAAAAAAGGATTAGCCAGGCAGGCGCCAAGCTGTCCAAAATCGTATCCATCGGGAGACCTGCGGCTATCACCGCCAAAGCCCGCATTTTCATTATAATAGACTGTTTTCAGATTTTCCGCATCCATCGAAACCACATATCCGTCTCCCCCGTTGATAGAAGTCCAGTTCCGCCCACCGGTGCGGAGCTGCGTACCATTATCCCAAAGGCCCCCGGCGCAGAAAAGCGAATAAACCGGCGCATCAGCGTATTCTGCAACCTGGGAATTGGCGAGTTCGTTATCGATGTTCTCCCAATGGTTCACCGGCGTATAGCTTGGACCGGACTGAAACTGGAGCCGGTGGACGCCGCCATCTGTGGCCGCATAGACCCAAGTCCTGTCATTGGGATCAAAAGCCAGGTCATGGTAATCCGCATGTGAGCTCCCGTCAGCAGCCAGCGGGGTAAACGTTGCGCCGCCATCGATGCTTTGATGGGGACCCACTTCGCCATAGACAAGGTGTTCGGCGTCTCCGGGATCCACGGCAAGCGCCATATTATAGCTGCATTGATGACAGGGAAGCGAAACGGTATTGGACGAAGGAAAACTGGCTCCCCCGTCGGTAGACCGGTAAAGCACGGCACTTGCATCGCCGTTGGCAGCAGAAACATAGATCACGTTTGGTGAGGAAGGCGCCACCCGGATCAAAGACCAGGAAGACCCGCTCGGAAAAGCAAAAAAGGAACTGACCACAGGGTTTGCGCCGGCTGCATTGACCAGGTCAAATACCCCTATTGCCGGTTCCACAAAAAGCAGGTCCGACGGGTGCAGGGGGTTGATGATCATATCGGAGACAGGCAGGCTTGAATAAGACACCCAGCAGTCACCGTTATTCGTTGACCGGAAAAGACCGATACTGGTTCCGATATATATCGTTCCGGGATGTCCCGGGTCGATAATGATCTTGTTGGCACCTGCAGAGAAAGGAACGGCAGCCGGATCGCATCCGTTTACCGATTGACCCACGGGTGTCCAGGTTATACCGCCATCCGCGGATTTAAAAACACCCCCGCCCAGTTCATTGATCGAGTTACCCGGATGAAGATCTCCGGCACCGATAAAAATGGTGCCATCGGGTGCCATCTCAATCGGGCCCGTTCCGAGATTAGGAAGGCCTTTGTTATTGGTGAGCGGATACCAGAGGTTATCCGGGTTGTCGAATTTCCAGAGTCCCCCCATGGCGGTTCCTGCCAAAAGGCCGGGTACGCCTTTACCCAGGTAGAGGCTGTTGCACCTGCCGGTAAATGGATAATTCATGCCGCCACCGGGTTCAAGTCCCTGGATGCCGATATCGACCCAGGTCTCTGTGGGTTTAATCACTTCGATGACCTGCTCTTTGCTATATTGGGATAATCCGGTACCGGTGCATTGCAGGCGGACAATGTATTTTCCCGGCCCCGCCGCCACAAAGCTGGGGTGAAGCGTAAGCCCGTCAGTCAGTTGAGCCGTTGCGTCGACGGGGACCCCGCCATAAGGGATAAAGGTAAGGGTCCAGGCATACGGGGCCTGATATTTCAGGATTGAGCAGTCCGCAAGCGTGGCGATCTCGTCAGTAAAGCCGTGAAGCTGCACCGTCGTTCCCGTTCTGACTAAACCGTGGGGAATGATAATTCCCAGATCAGGCGTTGAAATAATATTCACCGGTACATAGGAGTTCGGTATACAGGGCAGGTCAAACAGCACCGGCTTTCCCGCCTGTGATATGGCATTGAAAGTGCAAAGAGTAAGAAAAAAGCAAAGAATCGATTTTGACTGGATGGTGTTCATGACAGGTGGTTTTAATAACGGCCAATTAAAAATTGAATAGAAAGAAGATCACTTTTGATATGGTCGTAATTTTCTCCGGCAGGTAAACAGGACGATTGGAAATTCAGGATAAGGAGTGCGTGGAATCATTTTTTTTCTGACCTGATAAGCGTAAACCGCTACAAAATTATTATTTGAAAACAGCTGGGGTAATTCAAGATGAATAACGATGAACAATAAACTAAAAACGCGCCAGCCGGAAGATCATCCAAAAACAGACTGCAGGTCCTTGTTCCAAACAGGAACCTGTCCTCCAAACCCGGTCTTAATAAAAAATGGTAAAAAAATGCTTACATAATATTTTCATGGGCGATAAACCCAGTCCCAGGCAAGAAATAATAAATTAAAACCGAATCGGAAAGGGGTTTCGGTATTTACCTGCTCGCAATTGGCGGTTTAATAAGACATGGTGGATATTGTTAATTGGTGTATTATCGCCGGATCAATAATTTTGCAAAAACCCCGTGAACCATGATGAGACTTCAGGATGCTTTGCGGCTCAGGGACGAGAAAAAAGAAAAATTGATCGGCAAACCTTTTGGTTCGAAAAGTACCGAATGGGTCATAAAAGACATCATCGTCGCCAATAAAAAGTATGTGGCTGACATTTACCGGATGATGTACGAAAGGAACCTGACGAATGAATTTGCCATCAAGCTTTTTAAGATAAAAGAAAACGATTTTTATGTCTACGTGGTTTCCCATCAATGGCCATTTGGAAATAAAGAACTCCTGATAGCGAGCATTGACGGATACTTAAAACCAGATTTATCCAATCGCATAAAAAACGATCCTGATTGACCTAACTGAAATCCACAACAAAGTCAAGCGAGGGACTGGTCATCTTATTTCCTGCATACTTATTCTTTTCATGCATACTCCGGGGAAAAATTCCTGAAAGTTAGTTTTCGTCCTGTTTAAAAATACTTCTTTCACAATAGGTTTTTAGTTCAATCCCAATCCATATTTGCATGATGAAAGAAAACTGACTCCGGTGATGAAGATGGCGGTAAAAATCAGGACGGCAAAAAATCACGATGCAAAAAAGATATTCCAGTTTCTCTGTGAAAAGGAAGAAAAGCTTTTTGATAAAGAACTCTTTGAAAACAATTACCGCACATGCATCGGCGACCCGGATAATGTATACCTGGTCGCTGCAGGAGAAAATAACGAACCCCTTGGTTTTATCAGCGCCCACGGGGGCATCGAATTGCACGAGGAAGGCATGGTATACC
This sequence comes from Puia sp., assembly GCA_035308805.1. Taxonomy (GTDB): domain Bacteria; phylum Bacteroidota; class Bacteroidia; order Chitinophagales; family Chitinophagaceae; genus Puia. Next base: position 3,165 of record DATGFZ010000380.1, read on the forward strand.
AGATACAGGAATTCTTTGTAGAAAAAAAATGCAGAAAGGGAGGCGTTGGCAGACTCTTGTTAAAAGAGCTGGATGCATTGCTGGTCAAAAAAGAATGCCGCCTGATCTCTGTCAGCATCAGCAATTACAACAGCCGCACGATCAATTTTTTTATCAAAAACGGGTTTGCGCATTCGCATGTGGCATTAAAAAAAAGGAACACCTAAGATTTTGTGACAATGGAAAAGTGGCTGAACGATATCTTACCCATAATGGGCGTGGAGCATGACGCGATCTTATCCAAACAGGGCGATGTGACGATTGGTTTTTTGGTCACCCTCCCTGAAATATTCACGCTCTCCAATGAAGAATACGAATCCTTCCACCAGGTCTGGATCAAGGCGATAAAGATCTTATCCCGGGGATCTGTATTTCACAAGCAGGATTGGTTTATTGATGCTGCCTGCGCTTCCGATTTTTCAAAGGAAGGCAGGAGCTTTTTGTCACGCAGCAGCGAACGTTTTTTTAATGAGCGTCCTTTTCTGGATCACCGCTGTTATATTTTTCTTAGCAAAAAACCGGCGGCAAGAAAATTATCCTCTTCTGTATTTTCAAATCTCTTGCGAAAGTCCATTGTTCCGGAAGAAACATTAAGCCCGCAGTTATTGCAGGAGTTTGAAGACAGTGCGGGTCAGTTTCAGCGGATCATGGAGGACAGCGGCTTTGTAAAGTTGTCCCGTCTTAAAGATGACGAGCTCCTGAGCGTGGAGCATAAGGCCGGCGTGATCGAAAAATATTGTTTTCTTTTAGAAAGCGACCAGCTCATCATCAAGGACATTTCCTTTAAAGATGATATTCGTGTGGGTAACCAGCATTGCCAGTTATATACACTCTCAAGTCCCGATGACCTGCCCTCGCATTGCGGCTCCCGGATCAATTTTGATAAATATTGCTCGGACAAAACAAAATTTGCAGTCGGCTTCGCGTCCTCACTCGGTCAGCTCCTCTCCTGCAACCATATATACAATCAATATATTTTTATTGATGATGCGAAAAAAACGATCAGGCAGCTGGAATCCAAAAGACTCCGCCTGCAGTCACTCTCCGCATACTCACGCGAAAACCTGGTCGCTAAAGAAGCCACAAACGATTTCTTAAATGAAGCGATCAGCGAAGGAAGATTCCCGGTCAAAGCGCATTTCAACATACTCGCCTGGACAGATTCACCGGATAAACTCAAAGACATTCGCAACATGATCTCCTCCGCGCTCGCGCAGATGGACAGCGTGCCCAAACTGGAATCAGCCGGCGCCCCGCAGATCTTCTGGGCGGGGATACCGGGCAATGAGGCGGACTTCCCCATGAACGACAGCTTCGACAGTTTCGCGGAACAGGCGAGTTGCTTTTTAAACCTGGAATCCTCCTCGCGCTCTTCGCTTTCCCCGACCGGCATCCGCCTGGGAGACAGGCTAACGGGAAGGCCTATCCACACTGACATCTCGGATGAACCGCTTAAAAAAGGGATCATCACCAACAGGAATAAATTTATCCTGGGGCCTTCCGGCAGCGGCAAGAGTTTTTTTACCAACCACATGCTTCGGTCCTATTATGAACAGGGAACCCATATTGTGCTCGTGGATGTCGGTCATTCCTACCAGGGACTATGCGATATGGTGAAGGGTTATTATTTCACGTATGCGGAAACAAAACCGATTCGTTTCAATCCATTTTATATCGGGGAAGGGGATTCGCTGGATACAGAAAAAAAAGAATCCATCAAAACATTGTTGCTCGCACTCTGGAAAAAAGACAACGAAACCTTCAACCGCTCGGAATACGTTGCCTTATCCAATGCCCTGCAACTCTATTACGAAAAAAAGATCCCTTTTAGGTGCTTTAATTCTTTTTATGAATTCCTGAAAAATGATTTTGTAAAAATCCTGGTTGCAGATAAGGTAAAGGACAGGGATTTCGATGTTTCGAATTTTCTTTATGTGCTCCGCCCCTATTATGCCGGCGGCGAATTTGATTACCTGCTCAATGCCCGCGAAAACCTGGATCTCCTGCAAAGGCGATTCATCGTCTTTGAACTGGATAATATCAAAGATCACCCGATCCTCTTTCCCGTGGTGACGCTCATCATCATGGAAGTATTTATTTCCAAGATGAGAAAACTAACGGGTGTCCGCAAAATGATCCTGATCGAAGAAGCCTGGAAGGCAATCGCCAAAGAAGGGATGGCTGAATACATCAGGTACCTGTTCAAGACCGTGCGAAAATTTTTTGGTGAGGCCATCGTGGTGACCCAGGACGTGGAAGACATCATCTCCTCGCCGGTAATCAAGCAAACGATCATCAACAACTCCGATTGCAAGATCCTGCTCGACCAGTCCAAGTACCAGAACAAGTTTGACCAGATCCAGGAACTGCTCGGGCTGACGGAAAAAGAAAAAGCCCTGATCCTCTCCATCAATAAAGCGAACGACCCGGCAAAGAAATATAAGGAGGTGTTTATTTCCCTGGGGGGAACGCACTCACGTGTCTACCGGACAGAAGTATCGCCGGAAGAATATTTAACCTACACGACGGAAGAAACAGAAAAAATGAAGGTGACGGAATACGCCAAAAAATACGGGGGGATGGAAAAAGGGATTGCCGCACTGGCAGCGGAAATGGATTTTGGATAATGGTCATGAAAGTGTCACGCTGACACAATCAAAAAAATCATTCCTGACTCAAATGGATCAATATGTTTTAGCCGGATGATTTTCCTTAAAAAAAAAGGCACCTCAGCGATCATGCCGAAATGCCTTTGAAGTTGATAGTGTACGGATTGGCTCTTAAACGAAAATGTAAACAAGAAATTGTAACGAGCACCAATAAGATTAAATGAAAATGTACGATAGAAAATAAAGTAATTATACTGGTATTTTTTTGTTGATAGTCTTGGACGTGCTTATAGTCTTGAAGTGCAAATGATGTTGATGTGCTGATGATGTGGTCGGTGTTACGATCTTGATGACGGTGTAAACGATATTGTCCCTGCTTAAAAATAAATTCAGTGGATTGCGCAATATTTTATTCATGTGATCGGCGCCTGGATTTTTTAGGGGCACGGGGAATCAAAAAATAAAATGATGAAAAAAAAAATGATGAAAAAAAATGATGATTAAGAAAATGATGATTAAGAAAATGATGATGATGCTCACTGCTGTGTCTGGATTTGCCTCTAACGCCCATGCACAAATAGACATCGCTGCCATCATCCGGGCAGGAGTGGACAGGGTCATTAAAGCAGCTGACCTGAAGATTCAGCGTGAGCAAACAGAGACGATCTGGCTCCAGAACGCGGAAAAAGAATTGGAAAACGAGATGACCCGGTTAAAACTGGACCAGATCACTTCCTGGGTGGAAGCGCAGGAAGAATTATACCAGGAATATTACGATGAGCTCTGGCAGGTAAAAGAAATCATTGCTGACTACCATAAGGCAACAGGCATTATCCGGCTGCAGGAAAAAATATGGAGTGAATACCAGGCAGCCTACGCGAGCTTTAAACAGGATAAAAATTTTACGCCTGCTGAGATCAGTTATATGGGTGATGTGTATGCAGGGATATTGAACGAGAGCATAAAAAATGTGGATCAGCTTCTACTCGCCACAACCGCCATGGTGACGCAGATGACAGACGGAGAAAGACTGGATATCATAAGCGATGCATCGCGCAACATGCAAAAGAATTATGATGACTTAAAACGATTCACGAGCGAGCAGGTTCAGCTCAGCCTCCAGCGGGCGCAGGAGCATAACGATATCGGGACGGTGAAAAAATTATATGGACTGGAGTAAAAAAGGGCACAGATCAGTTAAATCATTCGTACAAAATTAAAGATAAGAAATATGAAAAAGATCCTCCTGGTTTTTTTAGTGAGCTCATTTTCTTTTATTGCACATGCGCAAAACTTTGATGAATGGTTCAGGCAAAATAAGACAACCTTAAAATACCTGGCGGCGCAGATCACGGCACTGGATGTTTATGACGGTTATCTTAATCAGGGATACGGCATCGCCCGGGATGGTCTCAGTAATATCTATGATTTTAAAAAAGAAGAGTTTGATCTGCACGATGCTTATTTCAGTTCCCTGAAAGCCATCAATCCTTCCATCGCCGGCTATCCCAGGATTGCGGATATCATCTCATATGAATCGTCCATTGTGACTCAATGCAAGCAGGTCCTGCAAACACCATCCCTCTCCGCTTCCGAACTGGTCTGCCTCCAATCGATATGCAAAAACATGTCAACCGACTGCGCAGGATTGATGGGGCAACTGACCGATCTCCTTACGGCTAATATCTATAGCATGACAGATGAGGAGAGATTAAAAAGAATCGATTCGATCTGCCGGGAGATGGAGGACAGGTATGCATTCACCAAAAGTTTTTCCAGCGATATACAATTGCTCGCAAGCCAGAGAGCAGCGGACCAGCTCGACATCCGTTCATCGCTTATCAATAATGGTTTAAAATAAGAGACATGAAAAAAATAATATTCCTGATGGTTCTTTCTGCTGCTTCCCTTTTTTCCAAAAACCTGAACGCGCAGAGCATAGACGTGCAGGAACTCATCCTGGACGCAGAAAAACTGGCTGAATTAAAAAATATTTTATCTGAGATGAACCAGGGATACCAGATCCTGAGCACGGGTTATGAAAATATCCGCAGCATCGCCGAAGGAAATTTTAACCTGCACAAAACATTTCTGGATGCACTGCTTGCTGTAAACCCTGCGGTAAAAAATGATCAGCGGGTGTCAGCCATCATCGCTGGTCAAACGGCGATCCTTACGGAATATAAAACGGCCTTTACTCAATTTAAGCAGGACGGGAATTTTTCGGCGGACGAACTTAGTTATGTAAGCCTGGTATATCAGCACCTGATCTCCGCAACCGCCGACAACAGCACGGCCCTTGCCAGCGTGCTCACGCCAAATGTCATGCGCATGAGCGATGAAGAAAGGCTGCATGCAATCGACGGGATATATGCAAGCACCCGGGACCAGCTGATGTTTCTCAGGCAATTTAATAACGGAGCGACACTCCTTGCCGCCCAGCGGGCGGCAGCACACCAGGATGCCGCAACCCTGCAACAGATCTATGGATTGAAGTAGTCGGAAAAAAATAAAACAGGAGGAGTATGAAAAAGTGGAGTGTGATCCTGCTATCGGTGATGGTACCTGGTCTGATATCTGCTCAAACGACGGCAGATAACATCAGGGGTCTGCAAAGCGTGCTGGATAATGTATATGTGCAGATGCTTCCGCTCTGCAGCAGCCTGATCGGCGTCGGCCAGGCACTCGCGGGATTTGCCGCCACCTGGTTTATCGCCGTCCGCGTATGGCGCCATATTGCCAATGCGGAACCGATAGATTTTTTTCCCCTGTTCCGTCCCTTTGTGATCGGCTTCTGCATAATCATTTTTCCCTCGGTCATCGGTCTAGTCAACAGCATCATGCAGCCGACCGTCACCGCCACCGCCTCGATGGTGAGTGATTCCGATGCGGCGATTACAGAGCTGCTGGCTCAAAAAGAACAGGCGGTACAGAATACTGATTTTTATAAAATGTATGTCGGGCCCGATGGCAATGGTGACCGCGACAAATGGTATGCCTATACCCACCCGGACGATCCCACGGGCGCAGGTGAAGGCATGTTTGAGTCCGTCGGCAATGACATCAAATTCTCGATCGCCAAGATGAGCTATAATTTTCGCAACGCGATCAAGGAATGGATGAGCGAAGTATTACAGATCCTGTTTGAAGCGGCGGCGCTTTGCATCAATACACTCAGGACATTCAACCTGATCCTGCTCGCCATCATCGGCCCCCTGGTATTTGGTCTCTCGGTTTTTGACGGGTTCCAGCACACCCTTCGCGCCTGGCTAGCCCGCTACATCAACATCTTTCTCTGGCTGCCGGTCGCCAATATTTTCGGGAGCATCATCGGGAAGATCCAGCAGAACATGATCCAGCTGGATATAAACCAGGTACAGGCTAACGGCGACACTTTTTTCAGCTCGACGGATACCGCCTACCTGATATTCCTGATCATCGGCATCATCGGCTATTTCACCGTGCCCTCGGTCGCTAATCAAATCGTGCAGGCAGGCGGCGGGAATTCCCTGCTGAATAAACCAACGAGCCTGTTTCATTCGGCGGCAAGAACGGCGGTTTCCACAGCGTTCAGGTCGGCACTGTGGGCAGGTGAAAAAATTTCAGACCCGGGGACCCGTTCCCGTTCATCAGACAATGAAACAGGTGACTACCATAAAAATAAAATCTCCGGAGACCTAAACACTTAAACCATGTTCAGCAAGGCAAAAAATATTGATTCCGCATTCCGGCATATCAAAATGTTTTCGATCATGCTGATCGCAGGTTGCTCCGGCATTTGCATCTGGGCGATAGAATCTACTTCAAGAACAATAAGAGCTTCGCAGGAGCATATTTATATTCTCGCCAACGGCAAGGCCCTCGAAGCATATGCCGCAGACAGGAAGGATAATATACCCGTGGAAGCGAGGGATCATATCCGCATGTTCCATCACTATTTTTTTTCCCTTGACCCGGATGAAAAAGTGATCACGGCAAACATGACCCGTGCGCTCTACCTGGCTGACGCATCGGCAAAAAAACAATACGACAATTTAAAAGAGAGTGGATATTATTCGGGCATCATCACCGGCAATATCTCCCAGCAGATCATGATCGACTCCGTCATGGTCAGCACGGAGTCCTATCCTTTTTATTTCCGGTGCATGGCTGAAGAGAAACTGATACGCGCGAGCTCTGTAGTCACCCGCAGCCTGATCACGGAAGGCTATTTACGAAATGTCGAACGCTCGGATAATAATTCCCACGGCTTTTTAATCGAGCGGTGGATGATCGTGGAAAATAAGGACCTGAAAACCGAAAACCGCTAGCTGTTGAAAAGAGAACTAAAATAATTGTCCCGGAGAATTTTTTTTTCCCCCACCGACAGCAACAAAGAAAAAATTATGAACCCTGTAAAATCTTTTACGATGATGAGCAAAATAAAAAATAAAATGCATCTGGTTGCCAAAAAGGCGGCAGCGGGACTTAGTGTTGCCACGGAAAAATATTCTTTGCGCCAAAAGAAAATCGCCCTGGTTTGTTTTTGTGCAGCCTGCTCGCTTTTTTGTGTGCTCGCTGTTTTTTCCACCTGCAACAGGATGAGGCCCGTCAGCCTTCCATTCGTGCCGGTCCATCT
>DATGFZ010000381.1:0-4262 GCA_035308805.1 Puia sp.
TGAGGATGTATGGTTACTTTTTCAGGTTTATAATTTCAATTTCCAAACCGGACATTCCTCCTGAAGAAGAGGGATAAACGGATTGAAAAGTAAGCGTTGCCGTATTTTTTGTCAAATTACTTATCAGATATGTTCTGGTAATGACAGGATTTAAATAAGCAAAAGAGCAACAGCCGGCATTTTGGGCTACAATAGAAATTGAAACCTTATTGTCGGCCTGCACATAACTTCCCGAATCGACAGCAGAAAAGGCGAAACTGCAATTTGAAAAAGATGTTAAAATGCTTCCATTTGAATAAAAGTTAAAATTGGCCCCACACCGTGCTCCGATATAATTGCTACTAATGATGCCACTGACGCCCTCTGGAAGCGTATAGAACTTGTTTGTGTTTACGGATGAATCGTTCACAACATTCCAATTACCTGTCAATGACCCGGTTTCCATGGTGCTTTTAGAACACGAAAACACAGTAACTAAACCCATTACCCATATTGCCGGCACAAACATGTTTTTCATCTTTGATTGGGTATAACGAGGAAATAAATGAATCGAAATTTGATAAGGCTGACATCTGAAGAAAGAGAAACGTTGCATGATTTCGTCATAAAGCTTTTGTATCGGTGTATCGTAACCATACATGGATTTATCAAAAACGAACTCATTCCTTTTTGTGGAGGAAACTGTCTGGCAGTTTAGCCAGGCTAGGCAATTCTGATGGCTTGATAAAGGATGCGGGAGGATAGATTTCTTGCAAATTGTGGATTGCGAATGTTGATGCCATATATAAGGAGTACCGGGTATCAAGCGGAATGTGAATCTTAGCATTAAACTATAATTATTATGATCAAAAGTTATATCAAGACCGCTTGGAGAAATCTTTCAAAAAATAAATTTTTCACTGGTGGAAATATTGCTGGACTATCTATCGGAATAGCGGATGTATAAGCCGGGTTGGCAATGATCAGCATTTTTTTTCAGGCAATCAGGGCATCAATGGCAAACCCCGTCAAAAGCCTGCGGACGGAATGATAAGGCATACTCGGGTTTTAAAGAAGGTCTGGAAATACAAGGGCGGACCGAAAGGTTATGAAACATTTCTATATGCGTGATAATACTAACGGTCAGGAATCAGCAAATCGTAGTTAACCCACAGGTATAAATAAAGCGAACTATTTTTCGGTGTTTGTGCGAATTTTATTAGGTTTGTTGAATTGATTTTTTAAATGAAAAACTTTCTGCTGACACCGTTGATCCGCATCTAAACAATTACCACCACGTCTGACTGATTATAACATGAATATTACAGGCATCCGGACCCTCCCGGCCGGCACCATTTTAAAAAACTTCCTGATTAGTCAATTGACCTTTCTCATGATCGTGATAAGCTTTGCCTGCAGCTCAGGCTTTTGTCAAAACGGGCAGCAAAAAACCTCACCGAAATTTAATATGCTGGCTCTTTATGAAAACGGAGGTCATCATATTCTTTTTTCGCAAAGAGCTAAAACCTGGCTCGATCAGTTAGCAGCGGACAGTAATTTTTCTATTGTATACATTACCGATACCAAGATCATTACTGATTCTTTTTTGCATAAGTTTCAACTCTTTTTGCAATTGGATTATGTCCCCTATGGCTGGAGCGACACCGCGATGCAGGCATTTGAAAAATACTTATCTGATAAAGACCGTGGCTGGCTTGGCTTTCATCATGCTACACTCCTCGGCGAGTTTGACGGATACCCTATGTGGCAATGGTATTCAGCTTTTATGGGCGGAATAAAATGGAAAGATTATATTCCGGCATTTGCTTCGGCAACAGTTAAGGTAGAGGATTCCTCGCATCCCTGTATGCAAGGGATTCCGTCTTCATTCATTATTGAAAAAGAGGAGTGGTATACCTATGATAAAAGTCCGCGCCCCCATGTTCATGTAATAGCCAGTGCGGATGAATCTTCCTATCGACCGCCTTCCACTATCAGCATGGGAGATCACCCGGTAATCTGGTCAAATGAAAAATTTGCTGCAAGAAATTGTTACGTATTTATGGGACATTCTCCAGATCTTTTTGACAATAAAGTGTATACAAAGATTTTCCGCAATGCAATTTTCTGGGCAGCCCATCAGGAAAACAAAAACAAATACTGATAACCTGGCAGAGCCTCAGGAATCTGACACAAAGTTTTTTTGATTGATTACGTTATTCCTGACATTTTTATCTTCCGTTTGCGCGAAGAACAGTCATCTCTTTTTTATCATCATCGTCGTATGTTTTTTTGACGATATAATGCCAGTTCTTGTCTGATACATCAACAAAAAAGATTTCTCCTGTTTTATGATTCTTGACAGCATCCTGGAACTCTTTTGGCATCATTTCTTCACCGAAAAACCAGCCGGTATCCCCGTGTGTGGTATTGCCGTCCATCGTATACTGATCAGAAAGTTGAACGAATGAAGCGCCATCGGTCAATTTTTGCTGGATGATTTTTTTGAGGCTGTCAATCTGAGCCGGAGTCAGTGTCGCCCCATCCAAAAAAATATAACTCGCACGATAAGCGACTTTTTCCGTTGCATCAAGAACTTTATAGGTGACATAACCGACAGAAAAAACATCTCCTTTATTTTGCCTCAATAATCTTTTTTCAATAAGACTGCTGTCTTTTTGAGAAGATAATTTAAGCAAGGCCGGTTTTAGTGCTGCATTGGCATCAATGAATTGTTGCGCTTCCGCTACCGTTCCGATCTTTTGAAACTTTTCAGTTACCGTTTGTTGGGCGAAAACCGGCCACCAAGCAAGCAACAATAAAACCGCTATACTATTTTTCATATTTTGATCTTTAGCCGAATTTATAAAATATCGGGGAATGGCAAAGTTAATTAAAGGATAAGAGAACCTGTCTCCGACCTGTTTTTTTAAATCTTCTTTACAATTTGATTGGTAAATCAAGATCCGCACTAATTATCAAGACGATAATTTCGCATTAAGGTTTCCAAAGCCGCCAAATTCTTTAACAACAGGAGTTGATTTTGCAGTGCTGGTTCTCCGGGCGGATGCGTGTGGCATGCTCCCGATTATCAGACCGTGACATAATTGATGCGGAGAATGTGCAGCCATTGCATCAATCTTGCTATTTGAAAGGTAGTATCGATTTCAAACCATTTTATTGCATTATTCGGTCTGCCGGGATATTTGTGGTGGTTGTTGTGATAGGATTCTCCTGCAAAGAAAAGATCCACCGGAATGATATTTTTTGAAGTATTGTTTAGTTTAAAATTTTCATACCCGAACTTATGCGCCCACCAGTTGACTACAGATCCCTGCAAGGCACCCATCGCAAAAGTCAGCGGTAAAAAAAGATACTCCCACCATACCGTGACGAGCTGGGTGTAGATGATCAAATAAATTAATCCCCACGCCAGACGGGAAACCCAGGTGTGGGCAAGCCGATCGAAAGATTCCCAATAAGGCAGGTCCTTTTTATATTTATCTTCCACACAACCTTTATTTTTATAAATTTTGTGATAATAATTTCTTGTTCTCCACATCAGCATAAATAAATTGGGGCTGAATAAGGGGGAATGCGGATCACCTTCTTTATCCGTATGTGCATGGTGCAAACGGTGCATCATGGCGTAAGAAGATGCGCTGATATAGGATGAACCTTGCGTAAAATAGCAGCACACGTGGAAAATTTTTTCCCATGTTTTGGACATGGAATACATATTGTGAGCGGCGTAACGATGATGAAAAAAAGATTGAAAGAATAAAGAGATGTACCAGTGACAGATAAAAAAGATTAGGAGAGCCATATGTATAATTTCGGTTTTAGTACTTCACTAAAAACAGCGCAGGGTTATCTGAGAATGGTTTTTAACAATACTTCCGGATGCTAAATATAGGTATCCTTTATCACAATTGAGGAATTTATGAACGTATTAATTGCAGGGCTAGACAGAAATCAAAGATCGAACGGGTTTTTTACCGATCAGCTGCCTCGTCTTTTGCCCGGCCTGGGTTTTAGCGACATCACATATTGATAACTGGCTTCGAAATATAGCTTTAATTCGTCCGTATTTTTTAACAGTTTATCGGGAACCAGGGCGAACTCTTTTTTTATTATTCCGTATGATGTAAACAAGGTTGTTTTGTATTTTTTTAGAAAGGCTTCCAATAAATCCGACGGAAGGCGGAGCCCGAGAGAGCCGTCCTTTTCAAGATAAGAAAACATGTGACCATTGGCGGAGGTATAGGGAACAGTTAATCCTT
>DATGFZ010000382.1:0-3819 GCA_035308805.1 Puia sp.
CAGATAACAGCATGCCTGTTTCAGTAAACTTCTATTCAAGTCTCGCCTACGTAACGCTCCGGTACACCGACAAACCATATCTGACCGGCCAATACAGGATGATTTATTCAAATGAGTTTTTAATCGCAAGAAAGATCAGTTCGAATCTGTCACTCCAACTGACTCCCGCATGGATGCATTTTAACCTTACGCCAACCGCCATCGATAAAAATGATGTCTTTGCGCTCGGTGCGGGAGGAAGAATGAAAATTACAAAAAGAATCAGCATCAATGCAGAATATAATTATTTGTTGCCCAACCAGGTTCAGTCCGTAAAAACATACAATTCAATCTCCGGCGGTGTTGATATCGAAACCGGCGGCCATGTTTTCCAATTGGTGTTCACCAACTCGCAAGGAATGATTGAACCCTATTACCTGGCAAAAACAACGGACAGCTGGGGAAAGGGTGGTATATATTTTGGGTTTAATATTTCCAGGGTTTTTAATTTAAAAAAATGATTTTAATTTTTATGAACAATGACAAAAGAATAATGGACCCGCTGGCAGAACTGGTAAGTGTTGGCTATTCTTCCATGTTTCCTGAATACAAAAAATCACCCTTTTATTTGATAAAGGATTTCAGGGAAAATAAATATACATCTGCGCTCATTCAAAAACTAATCCGGCTGCGGTCACCACTTAATCATAAACCCGTCCGCTTGCTGAAACGGGCCATTGATCTGGTATTTTCTTTTTTTTCCATGATCATTTTATTGCCTTTGTTGCCGGTATTTGCCATGCTAATCAAGCTGAATTCAAAAGGCCCTGTTTTCTTCTTACAAAAAAGAAATAAGAAAAACGGAGCCGTTTTCAATTGCATCAAATTACGCACCATGATCATGAATGCCGAGGCGGATACACGTTCTACCTGGCAGGATGATGAAAGAATAACCACCATCGGGAAATTCTTAAGAAAATATCATCTTGACGAACTTCCGCAGTTAATGAATGTGTTTATAGGAGACATGTCGTTGATCGGGCCTCGTCCCCACATGATCTCAGAAAATTTATCATTTCAACAGGCAATGAAGGAATATGATTACCGCAATGAAGTTAAACCCGGGATTACGGGACTATCCCAATCACTGGGAAATTTTGGTGCCACGGAAGATCGTGAACAAATCAGGGAAAGATTATTATTTGATTTGTTGTACATTAAACGCTGGTCCCCCCGGATGGAAATAAGAATTGTGTACAGGACGATTCGTACCATGATGACCAGATAAAATACTTTCAAACACGATAAACCTTCGCAAAGCAGCCCATTGAAAAAGGTCGCAAAAAATATTTTTTCCCTATTGACCCATCCCGAAAAAAGATGGTTCTTATGGATAACCGCTTCAGATATTTTCATTAATATTCTCGACATCATCTTTCTTGGCGCTTTGATTGTATTCATTAATGATTATACCCGGCAACCTTATTCGTCCGTACACCCGGGTGTCATCGGCAGATTAGCCGCAAACCATTTCTACCCCGCGGTCATCGCTTTCTTTTTTTGTTTCAGCCTGAAGAACCTGATTGGTTTTTTTGTAATAAAAAAACAAAATCATTTCGTCTACCAGGTTGCTTTGCGCATGTCAGCAAGTAGTTTATCCGACTATCTTTCCTCGGATTACAGCAACTATGCGCATACAGATTCCTCTGTTCATATCCGCAAAATAAGCCAGCAGCCGATACAATTCGGTCAATACGTACTGTTGAATTTCCAGCAAATCATCAGCCAGTCGGTCCTGATCATCATCACCATCGTGGTGATTTTGGTTTTCAACGCGAAACTTTTCTTATTGCTGACCTTCGTCATCATACCGCCGGTTGCCTTAACAGCCGTATTGATGAAAAAAAAACTGCAGGCACTTCGGCAGCATGCAAAAATAAATGGCGAAAAAACCATCCAGTATTTGTACGAGGCCCTCAACGGTTATGTTGAAAGTAATATTTATGATAAACGGATTTTTTTTTCCGGGCGATTTGAGTTGTTTCAGAAAAAACTGAATAACCTCCTTGCAGACCAGCAGGCGATTCAGGGTTTTCCATCCCGGCTGATTGAGATTTTTGCCATATTTGGATTGTGTATATTGATCATCATCAGCAGGCAATTCGGAAACGCACAAATCCCCGTTTTGTTAATCGGCGCTTTTTTGGGTGCCGCTTATAAAATCATCCCCGGCATCGTAAAGATTTTAAACAGCGCAGGGCAGATGAAAGCTTACCATTTTACTGTTACGGATTTGATTGAAAACAATTACATCCCTCTGGACATTGACCCGCACAATCCTGAAAAAATTTCTTCCATAGCATTCGAGAATATTTATTTCAGCCATGACAAAAAAAATGTCCTGAACGATATCAATTTCACCATCGGGCAAGGAGACTTCATTGGCATTTGCGGCGTCTCAGGCAAAGGAAAAACAACCATCATCAATTTGCTGCTTGGTTTTCTTCAGCCACGGGAAGGCGTCATCAAAATTAATAACCGGGTCACGGAAAAAAAAACACGTTTGTCCTTCATAAAGAATATCTCTTACGCAAAACAACAACCATTTTTTATTCACGACACCTTGCTTAAAAATATTCTATTTGATACCGGTGGCGATGACCCCGAAAAATTAAATGAAATCATTTCCATTACGGGCATCAAAAAAATAATGGATGACCACAAAGCAGGTCTGGAATACATCATCGAAGAAAACGGGAAAAACATCAGCGGCGGTGAACGCCAGCGGATCGTTTTTGCAAGAACACTGTATAAACAGGCGCATTGCGTTATCCTTGACGAACCGTTTACGGAACTGGACGAAGCCTCCGAGATGATTATGGTCAGCCACCTGCGGCACCTTGCCAGAGAAGGCAAAATGATCATTCTCATCACCCACAATAAAAACAGCCTGGTATACTGCAATAAAATCATTGCCCTTGACTGAAAATCAAAAAACATTAATCATCCTTTCACCCGGGTTTCCCGGAAATGAACAAGACAGCAGCTGTCTTCCAGCCCAGCAATCCTTTGTAAAATCACTGAATACAATTTTTCCCGATCTGCGCGTGATCATTCTGGCCTTCGAATACCCTTTTGTCCGGTCGGAATATGATTGGTTTGGTAACGTCATCATACCATTTGCCGGAAGGAACAGGAGAAAACTATTTCGTTTATTCATGTGGCAGAGAATCTGGCGGCGATTAAAAAAGATAAACAACCAGGCAAACATCATTGGTTTATTAAGCTTTTGGTGCACGGAGACTGCCCTTATCGGTAAACTATTTTCTAAAAAATTTCACCTCACCCATTATTGCTGGATCCTCGGCCAGGATGCCAGGATGGGGAATAAGATGATCAGGCTGATCAACCCGCGGCCGGCAGAACTGGTTGCCATGTCTGATTCCCTGGCGGATGAATTTTATGCCAATTACCAAATCCGCCCGCAGCATATCATTCCAAACGGCATCAATCCAGCCATATTTTCAAAAAATGAATCTGAAAGAGATATTGATATTTCAGCCGCCGGTTCTTTAATTCCATTAAAGCGCTATGACCTGTTGGTTGATGTGATCGCTGAAATAATTAAAAGCCTCCCTTCTCTGAATGCAATATTGTGCGGGAAAGGTGAAGAAGAAAAAAAGCTGAAGCTGCTGATCGAAAAATCAGGGCTGGAAAAAAACATCACGCTGACAGGAGAAATTTCACACGCCGAAGTTTTGCAAATCATGCAGCGAAGCAAAATCTTCCTGCATACCTCTTCTTATGAGGGGTTTAGCGGTGCCTGTCTTGAGGCGTTAT
>DATGFZ010000383.1:0-4243 GCA_035308805.1 Puia sp.
GATCACTTTTGGGGAATGACAATCATTGCAACTCGCACCCGTGACCAGGTATTTGCCGCGGGATATCATTTCAGCCTGTGACATTTGTTTTGGCGCGGCAACAGAATCTGTTTTTGCTTCTGCGGTCTGCGTACAACTGAACTGGGAGAATGACAAACAGACAATAAGCAGTGATAAAATAATGACGGTTAACAACGAAGCTTTTTTCATGTGCAGTAGTTTTGGCGTTAGCGTTAAAAAAAAATCAATCGGGATCGGCAAAGTAAGCAGGATCTTTTCTAAGGAAAGATTAACAGAACTAGGAAGATAATTATTTTTAAATGAAAAGAAAAAATATTTACCCGCGTGCAGTGATCAGATCCTTCTTCAATCAAGTGAAATGTTTTTTTGGATCTTCCTGCCGGCAGGATGGCGCCATGGCTGACGCACCGACGCGGCGTGCGCAGCAATGATCGGGCAAAGAATTACCATGATTTTTTTTAAGGAAAAATTTTACCTGCAAAAAATGGCGCCCGAAAAAGCGCCATCAATAATCTGTCAGATCCTACACGTACTATTAAGCTTGCCGGATCAGCTCAAAATTGCAATGAATGTTCACATCATCACCGGCAACAAGACCACCGGCTTCTGTAACCGCGTGCCATTTCAATCCAAAATCCTTTCGGTTGATCTTTCCGTTAACGCTGAAACCCGCACGCGTGTTTCCCCATGGATCTTTGATCACACCGCCAAATTCGACATCGAATTTTACTTTTTTGGTAATGTCACGAATGGTCAGGTCACCATACAATTCATAAGAGCCGTCGTTGTCGACATTCTCGTATTTTGTCGCGGTGAATTTTATTTGCGGGTACTCGTTTGCGTTAAAGAAATCATCTGTCTTCAGGTGCCCGTCACGTTGAGCATTTCCGGTTGTTACCGAATCAACATCGGCCGTGAAATGTACTTTTGCAGTGGTGAAATCTTCGTCCTCGGTTTCCGCCTCCACAGTGAATTTGGTAAACGATCCGCTTACGTTTGCAATCACCATATGTCTTAATTTGAAGGTGACTTCCGAGTGCGTCGGATCCATCACCCATTTTACTGTTGCCATAGAAAAATATTTAATGTTTAAACATCGAAATTAGATGATTTCCATAAAGGCGCCAAAAAAAATTTTACAATCTGCTAGCCCGTTAAATGATGTTGATGTTTTCCGCCTTGCATCCTTCGTAGATCTTTTGAAGCATGTTGCTCCTGAGCTGCGTCCATTTATTGATGTCGAAGGCCCAAAAAAGAATCTGCAGGTCCGCGCCGGACTGGTTGATGTTTTTAAACAATAGCTGGGGTCCCGGTGTCGGCATGATATCCTGGTTGCCGGTCAGGATGGAGGTGATGATTTCTTTTGCCCTGTCGAGATTTGCCCCGTCAGCAAGTTTGATATTCAGTTCCACCCGGAGATGCGTGTTGTTGAGCGTCCAGTTGGTCAGTTTTTGAGACAACATGTCCCCGTTGGGAATGATGATTTCTGCGCCGTCCGGTGTAACGATCCTGCTTGAACGAATCCCGATTTCCTTTACTTTGCCGGTATTGCCACTGATCTCGATCGTATCGCCCACCTGTATGGGTCTTTCGATAGCCAGGATCACACCCGAGACCAGGTTGTTGACGATATTTTGTAAACCAAGACCGATACCCACACCCAGTGCACCGATGATGATCGTTACCTTGTCCAATGGAATTCCGGATGCCAGGATGCCCAGGAAAAATCCTGCCGTCAGGATCAGGAGGCGAACCAATAATATGGATGTGCCGAGCCTGCTTTTCTTTTCCGGCATGACATCATCTGCGCCGCTGTCACCAAAGAAATACCCGATATATTTCTGGCAAAAGTTCGCCACCCAGATCACAAAAAAGAAAACCACGATGCTCCCGATGGTGAATGAGGTATTGCCAACTATTCGCTCTGCATCCAGTAAATCAGCGACGGAATCATACACCAGATCAAAAATGTTCAGGTTCTGGGTCAGGTTGATGATCCAGAAAATCCCGGCGACAACCGTAAGCAACCTGCGCAGACGCAGTTCCACATTCTGATAATTCAGGTAGGCGGTGAAACGCGTTGATTTTTTATCTGCCTCCAACTGCAGTTTGACAGCCTCCAGAAACACCTGGATGAAAATGACGAGCCCGATCGCCTCCACATAATTGGCGATGGCGGTCGTTTCAAAAATATGCGCCAGAGTCGCCCTTCCGTACAAGTTGCAACCGGCAGCAATGAGATTTAACAGGATATAAAGGACAGTGATAAACCGAAAATAACCGGGGAAGAATTCAGGATATTTTCTTATCCTTTTCAAAAAGGCGATGCCCAGCATGATGGATGAAACGGTCACAAAAAAAGTGGCGAGCCGGATATAGTAGGTCGAATTCGACATCAGTATTTTAATGCCGAAGAAAACAAAGGCGACAGCAAACAGGATCCAGAATAAGAACAATGGCTTTGGCCATTTTTTTGATAATAAAAAAGAAATGCTCAGGACAAGCAACAATTGAATGCTCAGCAGGTAAACCGATGGCGGATGCGTCAGATCAAAATAGGGCAATAGGATGAGCGTGATCAGCAGGGAGGCGGGCACCGGAATGATTTGTATGTATTTTAATTCCGCCAGGAAAGCCGGGTTATTTTTTTTGACCTTTTTTATATTGACGGAGGCCCAGAAAAAGAAGATCAAGAATATCGGTATGCAAAAAAGATATTTGTCCCAGTTGTTGGTCAGGTAATTATCCAGTACGCGGCCATTTGTTTTGATCGTCCTTTCCAGGATCTGGTCAATGGTCCTGGTGCTGGTATCCGATGATGAACCTTCCCAGAGATAAGCTCCTTCCTTGGTAAATGCCTTTTTCCGGTACGCTTTTACCAGGCTCTTGATTTGTTTTTGCAGCGCGATGACATCCAGGTAATCATTAGACACTTTGCTTTGCAGCAGGTCCACTTTCAGCAAATTCTTTTTGGTGACGGTGTCTGTCGCATGGAGCCTCGATTTCAGTTCATTAAGCTGCCTGATGTACAAAGCGCGTAACGTGGTGTCTTTGGGCAGGGATTCAATGCCTGAATCAACCAAAATGCTCCGCATTTGCGCGTTCATACCCACGAGCTCGGTATAATAAGCAAGCAGGGAAGTCTGCCAGTCCTTGAGGTCATCGTACATGTCATCCAGGTTCCCCTGTATGCCTGCAAGCCTGCTTAAATTCAGGTTGTTGTTGATGTTGGCAAAACTGACCTTGTAATAAACGATTCTTCTTTCATACTGCGGAAGGTTTTCGGTGATATCGGTCGAATCATATCCCTGGTCAACCACATCATTGAAATCATTGAGCGTGTTGTTCATGTCCTGGATGCGGTTGATGGCACGCGCGGACGAGGTGTCGGTAATATTCAGGTCTTTCTGCCAGACAGAATCCTTCAGGTGTCTTTTTTCAATTCTTTTTCTGTGCGTTTTATTTTCTTTTTTTTCCTCTATGGCTTTTTGTGCGTGTGCAGGACCGGCAATCAATAAAAGGAACACCATGACCAGGGGGAGAAAGAAAATATTTTTCAGGGCGAGGCTTTTATCCGGCGCGGGCATCATGGCATGCAGGAGCTTTTGGTGTCTGACAGTAGCGTGATTTGTTTTCAAAACTATGGGTTATGCGTTGATGACAGACTGTATCGCTTCATTTTTATTTCGAAGATCGATCCCGCCCTCTAAAATAGATTTTAAATTGGTCATGTAAAATGTCCAGCCCCGGCTGCACTCAATAAAAAACATCGGTTTTTTACCCTCTTCTGCCGGTGTCATGTCCTGCATGAGTTCACAGACGGTTTCCCCGTTTTCGATTTTAACGGTCACGGTGACCAGGCATCCGCCTGAAAACCTGAATTTAAGATAGTCATGACCGTTAGTCTCCAGGATCGTGTGGTGCTCATGAACCGAATCCGGGTAGCCAAACCATGTCCATGCATAGATATCGCCCGCTTCCACAGCAGCACTGCGGTCACGAAGATGCTTATGCCTGTCGGTAAATTCAGCCCTTCGCAGAAACCATTTTTCCAGCCCGGACTGGGTTGTCCACGCCTGGAAGACTTCCGGCACGGATGCGCTGATGGTGATGCGTTTGGTGAAATGATCCCAGTTGTATTCGACCATACAACAAGTTTTAATGGTGATTATTTTTTTAGCAATTTAAGACAAACGGGGTTCGGCACCTCGATTTGCTTCCC
>DATGFZ010000384.1:0-8450 GCA_035308805.1 Puia sp.
GGCAGTTACTATTTTTCGAGATCCCGATCCAATCAAGTTAAATGCAAGCTTAGTCCGTGATTTACGTGCTGCTGGCGTGCAAAACTTTTCTTCATTAATGCCAACTGACATTTTCAGCTGGAACGCATTGTTTACGATAAAGGGATTATTGTTCACTGTTGCCGGTGGTTTTATGGTTGGCTTCGGAACCCGTTATGCGGGCGGTTGTACATCCGGGCATTCGATAATGGGGTTATCAGCCCTGCAGTGGCCATCGTTGATTGCTACCATTTTTTTTATGATTGGCGGGTTTATCATGTCTAATCTTATTGTCCCCTTTATGTTAAAATTATAATTACCATGGAAAAAATATCTGGAAAAGTCATGGATAAAGAAACGAATACCGATTTTGAGATACGCTCTCTGGATGCATTGTGTATCAATGAATCTGAAATAATAAATCCATGGTATCACGACATAAGATATTTTGTCATCGGAATATTTTTTGGGATCATCCTGGTAAAAGTGGAAATCGTATCCTGGTTCCGCATACAGGAAATGTTCAGACTTGAAAGTTTTCATATGTATGGAGTGATTGGCTCGGCTGTGGTTGTGGGAACTGTGTCTGTCCAGGTCATCAAGAAATTTAAAATGAAAACCCTGTACGGGGAACCGATTATTTTTCATCGCCGCCAATTTAATAAAGGCCAAATATTCGGTGGAATTTTATTTGGATTGGGATGGGCGGTCACCGGCGCATGCCCCGGACCACTTTTTGCGCAGATAGGTGCAGGCTTTACCGTAGCGGTCATTTCTTTGTGCAGCGCAATTGCGGGCACCTGGGTTTACGGAGTGCTGAGAGAAAAATTACCTCATTAATCCATATTGATATTTAAATTTTTACTACCTTTTCACTGCAGGCATTTTTTAAGAATAACTTTGTTCCCGGTTAAATAATTATATCGCTGATTAGGAAATGGCAATTCCGCACTTTTTGAAACACCTCATTTGTAAGTAGTGCTTCCTCTGCCATTACATTTTTAATGTCGCATGATTAATTGTAAAAATTCATTTCTAACTTTAAAAACATCTTTTATGGATCATCATGATTTTCCGCAAACTACACACCGTCGTGGGTTTATTGGGACAGTCGCCGGCAGCGCGGCGGCGTTGAGCCTGGCTTCCTTATTTGCACCATTTAGCGCGTCTGCAGAAAAAAATTTTAAACAACAAGCCGATGATGCAGATGCATGGTTCGCAAAAATAAAAGGTAAACATCGGATTGTATTTGATTGCACGGAACCGAATGGCATTTTTCCTTTTGCATGGCCAAGAATATTCTTAATGACAAACGGAGCAACAGGTACTCCGGAAAAAGATTGCAATGCCGTTGTTATTTTGAGGCATAATGCAATCTGTTATGGCATGCAGGATAGTCTTTGGGCTAAATATAAATTGGCAGAGATGTTTAAAGTGCCCAACCTCGGCCCAGGTTTCCAGGCTGCTGATGCTGCAACAGCATTGGCCTCACGCAATCCTTTTTGGGATACCAAACCCGGAGATTTTGTAATGCCCGTTTATGGGCCTGTGCCGATTGGCTATAAAGACCTCCAGGCAAGCGGTGTCATGTTTTGTATCTGTGATGCCGCGATTACTGTTTATTCAGGAGTAATTGCCATGCAAACGAAAGGAAACGCAGCGGATATAAAAAAAGAATGGATTGACGGATTGCTTCCCGGTGTACAGGTAGTGCCAGCAGGCGTTTGGGCAGTCGGTCGGGCACAGGAACATAATTGTGCATATTGCTTTGCAGGCTAACCGGTGTTCTATATAAACTAACGGGCAGGTATAATCGGAATTATCCTGCCTGTTCTATTTTTGGCAAATTGATTGTTTTAAAAATATAAGCGGATCAGATATGTCCCGTAAATCCTTTGTTATCATTGTTATTTTCCTGGCGATCATGCTGACAATTGTAGAATTGATTTTGCAAAATTTCAAAAAGAACAACAACAAAGGTCAATCCGCAGCCCATGCGGTTATTGACTCGGTTTGGATCGCACCTGATACAACCCTGATTCCCCATTCCCCCGAAGGCGACCTGATAAGGTATGGAAGAATGCTTATTTCAAACACCGCTGATTTTTTCGGGCCGGCGGGAAAGATCGCTCACAACGCAAATGGAATGAATTGCCAGAATTGTCATCTGGATGCAGGAACAAAACCCTGGGGAAATAATTATGCCGGGGTGGTTTCCACATATCCAAAATTTCGTGAAAGACGCGGAGCGATTGAAAATGTTTTCCAGCGAGTGGATGATTGTTTCAGGCGAAGTCTTAATGGCGATGGTTTGGACAGCAACAGTCATGAAATGCTGGCGATAGTGGCTTACATGAAATGGGTTGGTCAATATGTGATCAAAGGGAAAAAGCCTGCCGGTTCAGGAATAAAACAGCCGGGGTTTTTGGACCGGGCGGCAGACACGTCAAAAGGAAAAATTGCTTATGAACAGAAATGCACCAAATGCCATGGCGTAAACGGCGAGGGCATCTTGAAGCCGGGTGCGCTAACTTATTTGTATCCGCCTTTGTGGGGTAACAATAGTTACAATACCGGCGCCGGTTTATACCGCTTATCGCGGTTTGCAGGATATATAAAAGATAATATGCCCTTTGGCACGACTTACAAAAACGCACAGCTCACTGACGAGGAAGCGTGGGATATCGCAGCTTATGTAAATACCAGACCACGCCCGGAGAAATATTTTAAACAGGATTGGCCAAAAATTGCTATGAAACCCTTCGATCATCCATTTGGTCCGTATACAGACAGTTTTTCTGAACAGCAACATAAGTTCGGTCCATTCAACCCCATTCAAAAAGCAAAAGAAAAACTGGCAAAGAAAGGAGCCTGATGCGTTCATGCCCCGCTCATTTTTTATTTTTTATTTCTTATACCCTTCAACGCTAACTTTGCGGCGCAATGAATAAATCTTTGTCTCATCCTTCGCGGGCAGTTGCAAACTGGGTATTTATCGGGGTTGGAATGTTATTGATACAAGTTATTCTCGGCGGCATCACCCGACTCACTGGTTCTGGATTATCCATTACTGAATGGAATGTGGTAACGGGTGCGTTTCCTCCGCTTAACTCACAGCAATGGCTAACCGAATTTGATAAATACAAACGGACGCCGCAATTCAGTTTACTTCACGCAGATTTTAATTTATCTGAATTTAAATTTATTTTTTTCTGGGAATGGTTTCATCGACTTTGGGCAAGATTGGTGGGTGTCGTTTTTATTGTGGGATTTATATATTTGCTGTGGAAAAAGGAATTGAAGGAAACCATGATTAAACCGCTGCTCATCTTATTTTTATTAGGCGCCTTGCAAGGCGCTGTCGGTTGGATAATGGTGAAAAGCGGATTAACCGGGGATGCTATCTATGTACAGCCAACCAAACTGGCGCTTCATTTCGTTTTTGCATTGATATTGATCTGTTATGCATTTTGGTTTGCATTGCAACTGACAATTCCGAAAACAGGCGCGGTACCATATTCATCTGTCCATGCATGGACCTGGATTATTATTATCATGTTATTCTTACAATTAATGTTTGGTGCATTGATGGCAGGAAATAAGGCCGCCGCTGCCGCATCCACCTGGCCAACGATCAATGGAGATTGGATCCCCAATTCAATGTTTAAAGATTCGCCATTGCTGATCAATTTTATCAACAACAAGATCACCATACATTTTGTGCATCGCGGATTGGCCTATTTGCTTTTGGTGCTGGTAATGGTTTGGTTTTTCAAAGCGATCAGGATTACTGATGCCTCCAGGTATTTTTTAAAAGTCAGGTCATTGCCATTGGTGATCATTTTTCTTCAAATGGTTTTGGGCATTCTTGCTGTATTGACCAGCCCTTCGATCATTCCCAATCACTGGGGTATGTTTGAATGGATCGCACAACTCCACCAACTTACTGCCATGTTGTTTTTGCTGACGATGCTGTACGTACTCTTCGTGGTCAGCGGCCGGAAATAAAAAGGCCCGGGCCGGGAATCCGAAAGACAACATACATTACAGACTTTTGGAATTTCCCCGAAGCATATTCTTCCCCGAAACAGTACGACATAAAAATGTTTGCAGGTTGCAGCACCCATCGGTTCGACATAAAAACCAAGGGTTAAATCATAGTGATTTTGTTTTGTGACTTACTTCCGACTTCCGACTTTACAGCTTAATTTAGTATTCTATTTCAGAATCGTATGATTCGCTATCTAAAAGCATTTTATTATTCATTTCCGATTCAACTGGTAATACTCCACATCAAGAAATTCCAGGTGTTGTTGTTTTTTTGGTACATCTTATTCAGTACGGTCAATGCCGGGTTTATGGAATCTTTTGGTGCATATGCGTTATTTCTTGCCCCGGAATATCTGGGCAAAGTGAATAGCATCAGCGCCGGAGTTGTTGGCGCAGCCACCGGGGTGTTTATTATGAGCTGGAATATTACCACGTTTATTTTGTTCAGCCGGCATTTTCGGTTTCTGGCGACAACCACCAAACCCTTTCTAAAATATTGCATCAATAATTCAATCATCCCTTTGCTGTTCTTGATTTTTTATTTTGTAAAGGCATTGCAATTTGAAGTGATAAAAGAATTGGTCGGCGGCTTTGAATTCTTTTTTCTTACGCTTGGTTTTCTTGTCGGTCTGGCAATCATCATTATCGCATCTTTATTATATTTTTTCCGGGCGGATAAAACGATCATCAGGCAAATTACCCCGGTAATGAGTAATGCTAAATTGTTTAAATCGCAATTTGCGTTTGACAAGCATAAGGTGAATGCGAGCAGGTTGATGAAAGTAAAATGGTATTTGAATTCGCCATTTTCGGTGAAGAAAGCACGGGATGTTTCCCATTATAGCAGGGAGTTTATAGAAAATATTTTCGGGCGCCATCACTTTTCTGCAATTCTTTCCATTTTTGTTGCTTTTATCTTTTTGATCATCGTTGGGTTTTTTATGGACAATCCGTTGTTCCAGTTGCCTGCAGCTGCGAGCATCTTGATCTTTTTTACAATTCTTATTTCCATTTCCGGCGCATTTTCTTATTTTCTCCAGAGTTGGAGCATTCCCTTTGTCATAGGTCTTTTTTTAGTATTGAATTTATTGTACCACTTCAATGTAATTGACCCGACTAACAAGGCGTACGGATTGAATTATTTAAATCGCCTGGATCGCCCGAGTTACGACAGGGAGACTTTATTGCGGTTATGTACGGCCGCAAAAGTAGAGCATGACAAAGAAAACATGCTGCAAATTTTAGAGAAATGGAAAAGAAAGCAAAAGGAGCAAAGGCCGGTCTTCTACATCATCAACACAAGCGGGGGCGGAAACCGAAGCGCAACATTTACCATGAATGTGTTGCAATATCTTGATAGCATAAGTAATCACGAACTGATGCGCAAAACTTTTCTCATTTCCGGGGCTTCCGGCGGAATGATCGGCGCTGCTTATTTCAGAGAGCTTGCAAATCTCAGGGAAAATAAAAATCAATCCATTGACCTGCAAAGTCACAAGTATGCAGATAATATATCGCGCGATTTACTCAACCCTTTGTTTTCATCATTTGTTGCAAGGGATCTTGCTTCTCCTGCCCAAAAGTTTAAGGTGGGAGATTATGAATACATCAAAGACCGCGGGTATGCTTTTGAACAAAAGTTGGCTGCAAACACACACGGTTTACTGGATAAACAATTGAAAGATATTTATGCAGATGAAAAAAATGCGCGAATTCCTTTGATGTTTTTTAATTCAGTTATTACAAGAGATAGTCGTTCGCTGGTGATCAGCACGCAGCCGGTTAGTTTTTTAATGCGTCCGGAATATGACAGCACTCGTTTTCCGACAATGGATCCTGACGCAGTTGACTTCGCTTCTTTTTTTGCAAAACAGAACCCGATGAATCTCCGATTGCTCACTGCCCTGCGCATGAACGCAACTTTTCCATACGTATTGCCGAATGTTTGGCTTCCCACCACACCCGTCATCGATGTGATGGATGCGGGTTTCAGGGATAATTTTGGCGAACAGACAGCTGTTCGTTTTTTATATGCGTTCAGGGATTGGCTTAAAGAAAATACAAGTTCGGTGATCATGATCCAGATCAGTGATCGAAAATCCGGCGGCTGGGAAAACCCTTATGAGTCGAATGATATCACTGAAATTATTACCAAACCATTGTTATTGCTTCAACACAACTGGTACAAAATGCAGGAATATAATCAAAATGATTTGTTGAGTTTATCTCAGCAAACGATGGGTAAAAATTTTTACAAACTTTCTTTTCAATATGTTCCCACGCACGAAAACCAGGGGGCGACGCTGAATTTTCACCTGACCAAGCAGGAAAAATTAGATATTGCCAACGCATTATCGAACAGCGATAATCAAGAGAATTTTAAACGGTTTAAAGAGTTATCGAAGTAAAGGCGGGTTCTGAAACAGCAGGCACCAAGTGAAGGCCTTATCTTCTTGTTGCCTCATGCTTCATCAGCCACGCTTACTGAATCAGCCTAATAGCCCTGCTGATTATTCTTATCTCAATTCTCCTGGCTGTTTGTTTTGGTTCGCCATCTATATGCAAAGGCGCATCGCCGTTGTTGTAAATGGTTAATGAAGGCGTTTGGAAATAAATTATATTTTTTTGGGAAGATATGTCAGTGATGTTCCGTATGGGATTGACTCCCCTAACCTGTTGCAACACCGAAAACGGCAACATGAACTTGTTCATTTTTTTTACGATAACAATATCAAGTAAACCATCGCTCAGTCTGGCTTTTGGGGCAATGGTAAAATTATTGCCAAACTGATTGCTGTTGGCAATGCTTATAAAAAAGGCATGGACGGAAAGCGAAACCTTGTCGTGTTCAATGATAAATGAATAAGGTTCCGCTTTGAAGAAATTTGTCAGTGACACTTTGATATAAGTCTGCAATCCTCTTCTTTTTTGCCTTGCAAATTCATGCGCGACCAAGGCATCAAACCCAATTCCGCAAAGCATGCAGGAGAATTTATTGTTTACATAAAAACCATCAATGAAAGATGCTTTTCCTTCAAAAACAATTTCAAGCGCTTTGGATGCCTGTTTTGGGATTTTCGCCGCAAAGGCCAATCCGTTTCCAGAACCGACTGGAATAATCCCGATATTGACTTCAACACCCAATAACGCTGCGGCAATCATATTCACTGTACCATCACCACCGCAAATAACAATGTCAGTTATTCTTTCATCCTGAATTTTATTTTTTAAAAGTTCATAATCTCCTTCAGCATTGGTATAAAAAATATCAAAATCAATTCCTCGTTGTGTTGTTTTCTTAGTGAGCATTTCCACTAACGAAGATTTTTTTGAAATGCCCGAGACCGGATTGATGAGATAAACGATTTTTCTGTTCATGCTAATTAATTCAGCGTTTTTTTCATGGATATCACCGATTTTTATCCTCGTTAATTTTACCGGTGAACAATTTTCTTACCAGCGCAGCAATGCACTGGCCCACGTAAACCCGCTTCCAAAAGCGGCGAGACAAATCAAATCTCCGTCTTTTATTTTTCCCTCTTTCCATGCTTCATACAACGCGATGGGAACAGAGGCCGCAGTGGTGTTCCCATATTTTTGAATGTTGTTGTATACCTGGTCATCGCGCAAATGCATTTGTTGTTGAATAAATTGGGAAATGCGCAAATTAGCCTGATGTGGAATCAATAAATTGATGTCAGCTGTTTGCAGATTATTTGCATGTAAAGCCTCGTTTATGACTTCTGGAAATTTTATCACCGCTTTTTTGAATACCGATTGTCCATCCATGTACGGATACACATCTTCTTTCTGGATCATATCGTCAGTTATAAAAAGGCCTCCGTAAGGCAGCCGGGGGATTGGTGGTTTCTTTTCTATCCAGAATCTTCCTGCATGAAAACCCGGGTTGGGCATACTCAATAATTCCGCGGAGCTGCCGTCGCTGTGCAAATGTGTACTTAAAATCCCCTGTTCATCCTTTGTTGCGGGCTGCAGCACAACAGCTCCCGCACCATCGCCAAAAATCACTGTTACATTGCGTCCGCGGGTTGTAAAATCAAGCCCGTATGAATGTGTTTCGGATGCAACGAGCAAAATGTTTTTATACATTCCGGTTTTGATAAACTGATCTGCGACACTCAGGGAATAGATAAAACCACTGCACTGATTGCGGATATCAAGCGCGCCGATTTCTTTCATGTCCAGCATGCGCTGCAACAACACGCCGCATCCCGGGAAATAATAATCCGGACTCAATGTGGCAAAAATAATAAAATCAATTTCTCCGGCGCCCACACCCGCATGTTGCATGGCGACCTTCGCAGCTTCCGCGCCCATTGTCGTGGTCGTCTCTTCAAACCTTTTTGCATACCGACGTTCAC
>DATGFZ010000385.1:0-4009 GCA_035308805.1 Puia sp.
TGTTTGCCAATTCATTCAAAGCCATAAATCCGGTATACGCAGCAGCCTGTACCCAGCCTGCCTTTTCATCGCGTGACAATCCTGTATTCTCCCAATATGACAATTGCCAGTCAGCAACTTTTTCCATTAGTCGAAGTGTAGAATCGGGTTCCGGAAGCTGTGCATTGGATTGAAAAATTTGACAAAGAAAAATAACGGTCAGGAAAAATAAAATCATCTTTTTTTTCATACAAAAAGAAATTTATTTCTATTGCAGTTGATTTATTTTAACAATGTCCATGTCGCCATAATCAAGATTCTCGCCTGCCATTCCCCAAATAAACGAATATTTAGAAGTCCCAGCGCCACTATGAATAGACCAGTTTGGAGAAATGACAGCCTGCTCATTTTGCATCCATATATGTTTTGTTTGGTCAGGCAACCCCATAAAATGACAAATACTATTTTCTGCATCAAGATCAAAATAAAAGTAAACTTCCATACGTCTTTCATGCGTGTGTGCCGGCATGGTGTTCCAGACGGAACCTTGTTTCAATTCTGTCATTCCCATTTGTAATTGACAAACTTCCACAACTCCATTTACAATAAATTTGTTGATGACGCGATGATTTGCAGTTTCTTCACTTCCTAATTCTGATTTGTGCGCATCAGCCATGGTGATTTTTTTTGTCGGGCAGGAACGATGAGCCGGTGCAGAATTGATATAAAATCTTGCCGGACAGGCTTCATCCTCGGAAATAAATCTGACTCCTTCAACTCCTTTACCAATGTACAAGGCTTCTTTATTTTCGAGAATATATTCTGTATCGTGTACGATGATTTTTCCTTTACCGCCCACATTGATAATTCCCATTTCTCTTCGCTCGAGAAAATAGGAACCTTTGAGAGATTCGGGATTTGGTAAAGAAATAATTTCACTAACAGGCATTAGTCCGCCGGCAATAAATCGATCATAATAAGTCAGGGTGAGGTGGATGGTGTCAGGTTCAAATACTTTTTCAACAAGAAAATTATTGCGCAGCTCAGGTGTGTTCATCCGTTCAATTTCTTTTGGAGAACCTGCATGTCTTACCGAAAAAAAAGTTTGCATAAATACAAAAATCATTTGCTTGTTGATATAAATGTAATTCAGTTTCTATTTTGATCTTTCATTTTAGTCATTTTATTTTAATCATTTCATTTCTCAGCCTCAAAATGTGCAAACACGAGAAAAACCATTTTACAGATTTTGTTCCCCGACTGCTTTTTATTTGAATTGCAAGACAACAAAGAGAAATAAGTAAAATGATTTGGATTTTAAACAACCGCTATGCATATGCATTCCATCTGCTGAATGGAAACCAGCAAAGCAAGGGGGGCGCTTGATGGCTGAAACCCCTTATCAAAAAAAACAATTTAATCACACGGCAAAAATGCGTTTTGTAAATTCTTATATTCGAATAATTAAACTTGCTGTATGAAAAACAGATCGGGACGCAGATCATTCCTGAAAAATATTGGCATCGGCAGTACTGCGGCTGCATTTTTTCCTGTTGGTTTGGTACAAGCCAATGCAAAAGGGAATATTTCGGCATCGCCGGAGGAAAATAAAAGTGCCATAATCCCCAAACGAAAATACAACGGCAATTACACGCATCAATATTTGAATCGTGTTGCATTTCCTATGGGCGGATTCGGTGCGGGAATGATCTGCCTGGAAGGAACCGGGGCGCTCTCGCATGTGTCAGTAAAAAACATTCCCGATATCTACAACGAACCCGGTATGTTTGCGGCGATCGTTGTGAAAGGCATTCGAAACGGTGCAAAGGTTCTGGAAGGTCCCGTTCCTGATTGGAAAAAATTCGGAAGGCTAAATTCGGGTCTTGGTTCGGAAGGCGCGACGATCGGGCTTCCGCGGTTCCAAAATGCATCCTTTTTGGCAAGATTTCCGTTTGGGGTTATTGATATTTCAGATCGTGACCTGCCATTGACAGTAAGAATCACTGGATGGAGTCCATTTATTCCTGCGGATCAAGACAATGCAAGTTTGCCGGTTGCCGGACTCGAATATCATTTCGTGAATACGGGAGAAGCAAAACTTGACGCAATATTTTCTTTCAACACCAAAAATTTTGTAAAAGTTGAAAATGGAAAAAACAGCATCTCGTCAACAAAAAATGGGTTTATTATTTCTGAAGAGGGTACAAAAGAAAAGAAATTGCCTACAGACATGGTTTTTTTCACCAATGATGATCAGACTGTTGTTGATCATTGCTGGTTTCGTGGCGGATGGTGGGATCCCCTGACAATGGCGTGGAATGCAGTCAGAAATGCGGAAGTAAAATCAGTTGCGCCGGTCGCGGAAAATGCTCCGGGTGCATCCTTGTATGTTCCATTTTCCATTGGCGCAGGCAAAGAAAAAACAATTAGACTGATGCTAGCCTGGTACACACCAGACAGTGATCAAACTTATGGTGAAATTGGCACAGCAAAGGAAAATTGCGATCCTGCAAATGGTTGTTGCAATTCCCCTTCTGATATTGGACTTGATCCATATGACAAAAACTTTGACGGGAAATATTACAAACCATGGTACAGCAATCGTTTCAAGAATATTAATGACCTGAGAGATTATTGGTTGCAACAATATGATGACCTTAGGAAAAAAAGTGCACTTTTCAAAGACGCATTTTTTGCAAGCTCCTTACCGCCTGAAATTATTGAGGCCGTTGCCTCGAATCTCACCATTCTAAAATCCACAACCGTGATGCGGCAGTTTGACGGCCGGGCATGGAATTGGGAAGGCAGCGGCGATAGCTGGGGCTCATGCCACGGTTCATGCACACATGTGTGGAATTATGCACAGGCAACATCGCATTTGTTTCCTGCAATGGAGAGAAGTTTACGCGCTACAGAATTTTGCGAAAGTCAAAACGCGGAAGGGCACCAGAATTTCAGGTCTGTTCTTCCCATTCAAGCGGCCACCCATGATTTTCATTCGGCCGCGGATGGGCAGCTCGGCGGAATTATGAAAGTGTACCGCGAGTGGCGGATTAGTGGAAATAGCGATTGGTTAAAGAAAATATTTCCAATGGTGAAAACCAGTATCGATTATTGCATACGTACCTGGGATCCCCGTGAAAAGGGGGTGATAGAAGAACCACATCACAACACTTATGACATTGAATTTTGGGGAGCTGATGCCATGCATACGAGTTTTTACATCGGCGCGCTGCATGCGTTTTGTGTTATGGGAGATTTCTTGGGGAAAGATGTTTCAAAATATAAACATCTTGCCGCACTCGGAAAAAGAATGATCGAAACGGAATTGTACGATGGCGAATATTTTATTCAGAAAATTCAGTTTAAAGGATTGGAAGCAAAAGATCCGACAACCGAAAAATCTTTTGGCGGAGAGTATTCCGCAGAAGCAAAAGAGCTGTTGAAGAAAGAAGGTCCGAAATATCAATATGGGAAAGGTTGTTTGTCTGACGGGGTGCTCGGCGCGTGGATCGCCAGAATGTGCGGATTGGATGACCCTATGGACCCCACAAAAATTAAGAGTCATTTACTTGCCGTGTACAAATATAATCTGAAAGAAAATTTGAGCGAGCATGCAAATCCCCAACGACCCTCATTTGCATTGGGAAACGAAGGAGGATTATTGTTATGTTCCTGGCCTAAAGGGGGAAAATTGTCCTTGCCATTTGTTTACAGCGATGAAGTATGGACAGGAATCGAACACCAGGTCGCTTCTCATTTGATGATGATGGGACAAGTGAAGGAGGGATTGGATATAGTTCGCGCTTCACGTGATCGTTATGACGGAAGGGTTCGTAACCCCTTCAATGAATATGAATGCGGACACTGGTATGCCAGGGCATTATCGAGCTATGGATATTTACAGGCACTGACAGGAGTACGCTATGACGCAGTCGAGAAAAAACTTTTTGTTGATTCAAAGATCGGAGATTTCACCAGTTTTATCTCCACGGAAAGCGGCTTTGGTAATGTATCACTAAAATCGGGA
>DATGFZ010000386.1:0-22688 GCA_035308805.1 Puia sp.
CACCTGCCCCTTCTGCAATACGCCCCCAGCGTGGATCACGCGCAATATCCACCATTGGCGAAAAAGCCCAGTCCAGCCCGTCAGCGCTTGCTTCAGTTGCAGCAATGCGCGCGCTGCGTTCAATCAATGAAGTATCCCAACTGCAGGACAAACCAAGCGGAATTGGAAAAATCGTTCGGTGCCCGTGAATAACATCCAACCCAAAAAGCAGGGGGATGTGCAGGCGCGAATTATTGACGGCAATTTCCTGCGCCTTATGCACCTGCGAGGGTCCGGTAATGCCAAATAAGCCGCCTACTTGTCCGTTGCGGATTTTTGCATCAACATCTTTACTGACGACCGAGCCGGTTACTGCTCCACCCGGGGTTACCAGGTTAAGCTGACCGATTTTTTCATCGATGGTCATTTTATTCATCAGGTCAGCTACAAATGCATCCATTTTTGCATTTTGTGCCCTTGATTGCAAAATGGCAATCATCGATACCATTATTAGAAAGGAAATTTTTTTCATTTGGCAATATTTATTTGTTACACGAATTTTACCCTTTTTTTGAATGAAAACAGGTCATTTGCCGTTTTCACTTATACCTGGTTTTTAGAGGATAACCGGCACCTGCTTCTTTATTTAATCGCAGAAATGCAGGCATGTTCAGCATAATTCCATCCGGCATGTCAAAAATTCGTCCCGCAAAACCCAGAGACCCCGCCGCAAACAATTTTAATGCATCAAATACGGTGCGATCGCTTTTTGCCAGATGGCATAACCTTTTGGATTCATGTGCAATTTATCCTGAATAAAAATATCATCAATAGGTTTTCCGTTTTTATTAAGCATCAAATGATACACATCGACAAATGAAGCATTTTTTTGTGCTGCCAGGAATCCTTTTATCCTGTTATTCGATTCTTCGGCCTTAGCCATGAGCCGCTCCCGACTCGGACTCGGCTTTATAGAAACAACAACAATATTTACATTGTGCATTTTTTCCCTGATCAACACAAACAATTTCTTAAAGCGGTCAAAAACTGTAAGGGCAGTCAGTGTATCTGAAAACGCCAGATCATTATCACCGCAATAAATCACAATTTGTTTTGGGTGATAAGGAAATATGATATCATCCGCATAACGAATCACATCGGGAAAAGATGAACCGCCAAATCCGCGATTGATAATTGTATATTTTGGAAAATAGGATTGCACGTCAGTCCATTTGGTAAATGACGAACTCCCTACAAATAAAATTGCGTGTTGTGGCGGGGGGTTGACACTGTCTTGTCTTTTGAAATTTTCTATGTCAGATATGAAAGGCTGCGCATGTACAAAAGTTCCAGCCGCAATAACCAGGAGCAAACAAAGTACTGGCGGCAAGTCAATTTTTATTCTCATAATTTATTCGACTTTTAACATATTTGTTCTTGGTGACACCCCATTTTCATTGATCGCCTCAATAGAAAAATAATACGTTTTCAATTTGTCCATGGCCTTAAACCAATACGTGTTATCGTTATATACCATAATGCAATTATATAATTTGTCCGGAGCAATTCCATAATAAATATTATACGCGTACGCATTACCTACCGGACGCCATTTTATCAGTGCGCTTCGTTTGTCTTTTAGCGTTCGCAGAACGATAAATTGTTTTACCAACCCCGGTTTTGCCCCATTTCCATTTCCGAACACACGCAATCCGCTGATGGCGAATTTTCCCGTGGGCATGTGAATATTCGACAGTTTTATAAATCTTGCCTGTACCGGATTTGCGAGCTCAACGTAGTCATGGGGTACGTCTGTTTTGTTATTGCTTTTGTCGATCAGTACATTCCATTTTTCCCCGTCAAGCGATGCATATAGAATGTATTGGTGTGACTGGTCATTGAATTTGCCAAGGCGATCACTGTCAACATCCTGATCAGCATAATTTATCTGAACGGCATTTACCGTAGAAACATTTCCCAGATCAGAAATGATCCATTCACTTGTATTAGCTGTTTTTGCGCTCCAGTAGGTTTTTATGTTTTCATCAACTGCATTATTGGCGCTATAACTGCCATAGGTAGACGAAACCAAAACCGGTTTGTTATAATTGAGCAACATCCATCCGGTAAAATCATTTACCGGTTTTCCGGGGTCTTGTTTTACTAAATAGGCAAAATGAAGATACTGGGGCAAATAATGCGGATAATCTCCAAATGCCGTATTGCACCACATCACATCATCTGCGTCAAAACCGGCTGGCCAAATACCAATTCTTCTTTCAAAAGTATTTTTCACAGCTATAATCATTGTGCTTACGTGCCAGTAATTTCCAAAAGCATCCTGGAATGTTGCGCCATGTCCTGCACCGCGCACAAAACCTCCTGGTTTAAATGATAATGGATCCGATTGAGGAATAAAATCATTTCCGATCGGTTTATCTCCAACAATCACTCCGTCTGCGTATCCGCTCATTTCTGTTCCGGGGGCTCCGTATTGATAATAATATTTTCCATGGTGTTTCGTCATCCAGCTGCCTTCAATGAAAGGATCGAGAAAAGTATTGTCCATATTTTCACCAAAACGCTGCCAGCCGTAACGCCAATCTTCGAGCATATATATTTCTTGTCGGGTTCCGATTGGTTTAAATGTTTTTCTATCCAATTCAATTCCATAAGTTGGAAAACGATCACTGCTTCCGTTGTACATATAGAATCTTCCGTCATCGTCTGTAAAAAAAGCGGGATCCCAGCCACCGATCTCGAATGAATCCACCAGCGGTTTCCATTGGTTTAACTTTGGATTTGTACTCATCCATAACGTAAAATTCTTTGTATAGGTGGAACCAAATACAATCATGGTGTCGCCTACAATGCCAACCGCAGGAGCGCAAAGCTCATCATATACTTTATTCCAGGGTCGAAGAAATTTTTTAGATATGAATTTCCAGTTCAGCAAGTCACTACTCCACCAATAACCCCATTGATTGGTGGAAAATAAATAATAATCCCCTTTATATAAAACAATCACCGGATCTGCCGCTGCGCGATGTCTTCCCCATTCGGAAAAATCAGGTATTGGGGTGTACCCATAATCAATATTCACGGGATTGCAGTAAGTCCGCTTCACCCCCCGGCTCTCTTCTTGCGGTGAGGGAAATTGTTGTCCGTATGTATTTACCGTTAGTAAACTCAAATATAATAGCAGCACCAGAGGTGAACAGATAGTCTTGGAAGCATGTCCAATCAAAGTTGCTGAAGCTGGTTCCATTATTTTTTATCAAAAATTAATTTATCCATATTAAAATTTCCAGTGCCATAATCAGCAAACAGACCATGCGGGTCAATAAACCGCCGAAAAATGCAGCGATCTGCCACATTCTTAGGTTGCATGAAAGCTTTTGAATCTAAAAAATTATTCTTACGCAGTTGCGGATCGTGAGTTTCAGGCGATACGTGCAGGCAATTCTAGTCTCACTTTCACACTCCGGTTTAAGTTTCATCTTATTTCAATGCTTCATCCTTTTCTTTTTCAAGAAACCCCGATCCTTCCTGCAATCCGCCTGTTTCCCATTCAAGCAAGGCTTCATCCGGTACAGCTTCTATCGGAATAGTGCTTGACTTTGACGGTTCATTGTATGGAACATTTGACTTTCTGTTGTAACAGGAAATCAATGACCACCTGGAATTATCTGAGAGGTTTGCCTCCGAACGGTGCAATAAATTGCTGTGAAAAAACAAGGCATCGCCGGCTTTTATTTCTACGTAAATTAATTCCCGTGTTTTTAAAGCGAGGTCAACATAATGTTGCGATGCGCCAACCTGCTCTCCGGAAAAACCATGTTCAATCCGCCCCATTTTATGGGTTCCCTTTATTACCTGTAAGCAACCGTTTTGTTTATTGGCATCCGTGATCGCAATCATGACAGAGATCATCTGGTCAGGAAATAAGAATTCATTTTTATACCAATAACCGTAATCCTGGTGCCACTCCCAGGCGCCGCCAACTTTTGGTTCCTTTTGCATCAACTTACTATGAAAATGACAAACAGCGGAATCTTCGTCCATTAATTTGTTCACCGAATTAATAATGCGTTCGCTTTTAGACAGCAATCCGTAAGCATCATTGCCCGGTTTGTACCACAATGCAAGTTTTGTCTTTTTCCCCGTCTGATCATTCAGGTCAAAAGAATGTTTCCGCATCATGTCATCTTCAATGGCGATGTTGTACAATTTTTTTACTTCATCGGCTTTCAAAAAATTTTCAATAATGACATATCCATCTCTGTTATAATCTGCGATTTGCTGCTTACTTAATTCAAATGTTGACATATTCGTTAATTTAAAAGATCAATAAATCTGTTCGATGAGGTATACCTTATTTACTTTTTCAACAATTCAACTATTTTATCCACGGGCTTTGGAATCCCAATCTCTTTAATCCTGCCTGGACGTCGGGAATTTGCATAAATAATTTCCATATCAGTTTACTGCGGTAGTTTTCGATCATCACAACAATAGGTCCTTCGTCAATTGCGAGATGGGTTTTTGCATACCAGTTTTTTGTTTCACTGAATCCGTCTGCAAATCCATAACTGCCCCAGAGCCGGTTTCCCAAGTTATAATAAAAATATTTTAAAGCCTGCATGGAATATTCCGGAGTAAATGGAAACGATGAGAGTGCAGCCGTTGGTTGTATCACACCAAAATCTTCCTGCGGGCAATGAGCGACATACCCTTTGTAACTGTCACCCGCTGTTAAACCCCAGCAATTTTCTCCGTAACCTTTATATTTTTTCGGGTTTTCGATGCAATATGCACGATTTATCAGTGTATGATTTTTTGTTTGTTCGGCATAATCAATGTTGTGATCGTCAGTTAATCCATTCGGATCTATTCCCATATAAGTGTACTGCTCAAAAAACAAGGGACCGCCTTTATCATAATTACCCAACGGCAACGTATAACCGTAATATGAATTGCCGTTTTTCCAGCCGCCGCTTTTTACCCATGAATTTTCGTACAATTCTTTTGAGATCGGATGCGTTGGTGATGAAGCCGCGATGATATAGGTGATAAGTGCCTCATCATAACCAAATACCGGGAAATTCATATCAAAATCATTTGCAGGGCTCCAATGCCAGTACAATAGTTTATTGTCTCCCCTGCTGTGCCAGTTCCAATCGGCTGTTTCCCACATCTGCTGAACGCGTTTCTGAAAATATTTTTCAGCTAATGTGTTGCCACTGAAATATGCTTTTGCAGTAAGCAATCCCATCATGAGATAAGACGTTTCAACAATATCAGCACCATCATCCAATCTTCCGAATGGTATTGTTTTGCCCGTTGCGCCATTCATAAAATGCGGATAAATACCGTGAAAGCAATCTGCCTTAATCAGGAAATCGACAATCTTAATTAATCTTTTAAGAGCCGTATCATTCCCAATCCACCCACGGTTCACTGCAACAACGGTTGCAAGAATCCCCATTCCGGTGCCGCCGATCGCGCAAGCTTCGGGTCCAAACGTGTTCTTGCTTAAATTGGGTTCATCATAAGCTTCATTAATATAATCCCAGTAATATTCTGCGCGCACGGTATTGTCTCTTTCGCGGGCAAGACCGCTAACAGGGTGACCAAAATTCCAGAAATAGCGAAATGTTTGACGCTGCACGATTTCAAGCAATGCCGAATCAGCAATGTCTTTGATAATGCCAACTGGAGCAACAGCGTTCTTTTCTACCTTTTTTTTACTGGCAGTTTGTGCAACAATAATTGTTGATGCCATCAATAAAAGAAATGAGAATACATATTTCATACTGTCTTTTTATTTCACACGCCTAACCCAATTAACCCTCAGCCATTCCATTCATTTCACCCAGGGACTTTCAAATCCTAATTTCTTTAATCCGGCATGTATTTCGGGGCAGCTCATAAACAATTTCCACAAAAGTCCGCTTCGATAGTTTTCGATCATTGCCACTTCCGGTCCCTGGTCAATGGCAAGATAACGGGTCGGATACCAGTCGGCAGTTTCGCTAAAGGCATCATAAAAACCATACTTGCCCCATAGTTTATTTTTCATTTCCGCATTCCAATGCCGTATTGCGGCCATGGATTGTTTTGGGGTGTATGGCAAGGATGAAATTGCTGCCGTCGGAGAAATCACGCCCAGATCATTTCTTTGATCCGGAGCATGCGCAGCATATCCGCGCACAGAATAACTTGCCGTTAAACCCCAATTATTTTCCCCATAACCTGCAAATTTTTTTGGATCGTCAACACACCATTTATAGTTTATGAGCGCCTGGATGCTATCTTCGGTCCAGTAATCTGCGTACCGATCCTTTAACCCATGAGGATCCAGCCCCAGGTAAGAATAATGCGCCCAAAACAATGGTCCGCCATGCGGGGGGTCTCCCTGCATGTGTAAATGCAAAGTATCGGCATGGTAAAAACTGATTTTATTGATATCCCCACGCTGTGCCCAGCCTTCGGTATAAACTTCCGTTGGAATGTTGCTTGTTGGTGAGGACGCAGCCATCACGTACAAAATCAAACATTCATTATAACCATGGACCGGAAAATTCTTTTTCCAACCCACTGCGGGGCTCCAATGCCAGAACAAAACATTTTGTCCGCCGTTACGATACCAGGAAAAATCGACTCCTCGCCATAATGCGTCAATGCGCGCTGCTAATTTTTTTTCTTCCACATCTCCTTCTTTAAAAAATTGACGTGCACAAAGCAGGCCCTCAAGCAAATAACAACTTTCCACCAAATCACCGCCGTTGTCATCCGCTCCGAATGGTATCACATGTCCTGTAGCGTCGTCTATCCAGTGCGGCCAAGCTCCATGAAAACGATCTGCTCTTTCCAAAAAAGAAACGATCTTATCAAATCGCCGAAAGCCCTCTGCCCGGGAAATATAACGGCGGTGTATACCCGCAATTATCGCCATGCAACCAAAACCGCTCCCGCCCGTTGCAATGGTGCGCTGATCATTTGCAGGATATACATTATCCAGGTGAATTCTTTCGGCCGCCATACCACTGTTTGGCTCTGCGCCATCCCAAAAATATTCAAAAGTTTGTTTTTCCACCAGATCGAGTAATGCATTATTACTTATTGCAACGTCAGAAGTGGCTGTCTTTTTTTTTGATTTAACCACCGAACGCTGTGCTGAAAGAAAAAAAGAAAAGCCGATAGTAATCAAGAAGACAAGAATAAGTTTTTTTTCAAGCAAACGAATCATTGTACATAATTTTTAAGCTGTACAATTTATGTAAAGATTTTCTTTTACGGCAGGTACCATGGACATCTTTTTGAAGATATCTTCTCAAAAATCTATTTTAGGCAACTATAAGTTCGGGCTGGTAAATCCAAGGTTTGTCATTCCTCTTTTTATTTCCGGACAACTCATAAATAAATTCCATAGTAATCCGCTTCTGTAGTTTTCGATCATTACGATTTCAGGACCCTGGTCAATTGCCAGACAATCTGAATCGAACCAGATGTTGGTAAGATTGAAAGCATCAGTAAATCCGTATTGATTCCAGATCTTGTCTCCCAATTTGTAATAAAAAAATCGTATCGCATTCATTGATTCAGTCGGGGTATAGGGCAACGAAGAAATTGCAGCGGTTGGGGCAATGACGCCATTGTCTTCAGTAGGAGAACTTGCATCATATCCATTCTGAATATCACTCGCCGTCAGGCCCCAGCATGAGCTGCTGTAGCCATAATAATGTTTGGGGTTATTTACACAGTATAAATAATTGATTCGTGCGTGCGCAGTGTCCTGCGTCCAATAATTGGCATAGGCATCAGTGAGATTATTTGGATTGATTCCCAGGAAAGAATAATGGGCAAAAAATAACGGGCCACCATAAGGAGGACCCAGAGGCAACTGAATCCCATAATAGAAATTTCCATTTTTCATCCCCCCATTATGAGCCCAGCCATTGTCATAGACAATTTTTGGAATTGTATTTGAATCCAGATTCGAAGAAGCTGCCATCACGTAAGTGATCAATGCTTCGCACCAGCCACCAACCTGCACATTGATCACGAAGCCCTGATCAGGACTCCAATTCCAGTACAGGACATCCTGTCCCCCATTGCGATACCAGTTCCATTCAACGCTATCGTACAAATTATTGATCATGTTGCGGAGATTCATTTCATCCGCGTCTGTGGTGCTGTTAAAAAACTGGCGCACACATAGCAAACCCTGCATCATGTAAGCGGTTTCAACAATATCACCGCCATTATCCTGGCTGCTGAAAGGAATGGTTGCTCCGCTGGAACCATCAATCCAATGCGGAAATGCGCCGTGATAACGGGTAACTTTATTTGTCAAAAAATCTACAATGGTGTCAATGCGGGATAACGCCTGGGCCCTGGTAATAAAATTTCTTTGCACACCAACCAACATGGACATGATTCCAAAACCACTGCCACCGGTTGTAACCGTATTGCCTGAAGAGGTTCTTTCTCTTGCCAGTCCGGAAACAGGATGACCGAAGGTCCAGAAGTAGTTGAATGTTTGTTGTTCCACTAAAGTCAGTAACGCGGAATCCGTTATTTGGGGAAATTTATCTGAGGAATCAATTTGGGTGGAAAGATTCAGCCTGATCATGTTTTTTAAGGAAGAATCCGCTGCAGATTTAACACTCGTTAAAATGCTGAACGTATACTGGGTCAGCGGGCGCAAGGCTGCGATGGGCTGCACAATCAAAGTGCTGTCGTTATTGGCATAGGAAAAACTAACGGGAATAACGCTTCCGCCGGTTGTAAAGGCAACATCGCCCCGAACGGAGGATGTATCGATCGGAGCTGAAAAAGAAAATTTAAGTGTAGGATTGGTGGTTACATTATAAAAAATCAGGTTGTTGGCGGTGCTATCATTAACGGAAGCCTTTACAAGTGCAAAAGCACCAGGAATGATGACGACAGGTGGCTTTGAAGTACTTTCTTTTGTACAAGACAAAACTAAAATGCCTGTTAATAATGTCCCAAGTACTTTTGTTATTGCAACTTTGCTTTTCATCATGACAAATCATTTTTTTTGAACCGCTCCACCCTGGATTTCCAGTAATGCCGGTCTTTCATTATTTTTCCCAATTATCAAACAAGGCTTTTTATGGATATGAATCAATTCGATGTCCCTTACTTCTCCTGCATTGATCAAGGCTGTGGAATGCGGAATCATATCATCAAAACCACCTTTGCCATTCCCCAGCGATAGTCCAAGTCCCATCGCATCATAGCGGCCTTCGAAAGGATTTACGCCGTAGAAATTTCCACCCGCCAGGATATCTGCTTTTCCATCGCCATTATAATCATAAACGGAAAAGGCAAATATCGGAGTCCATTGTAAAGAATAAGGCAAATCAGTGGCTTTAAAATGACCTTTGCCGTCATTTACGAGCATTTTGGAGCTCAAGGTAGTTGCTGCAAACTCTCTTGCATTCTTCAGTCTGTCGCCAAAAATTTCTTCTACTGTTTTTCCGGCCATTTTGCTATATGTCAGGTATTCCCTTTTTAGATAAGGCAATTGCTTTTCTATATCTTCTTTTGTAAGAAAAGGAAAATATTTCCCGTCTTTGGCTACGGCCAAAATCTGATTTGGGTTGTGCAATCCCTCGGGATTCTGCAAAACAAACATCTTAAGCGGGTAATTCATGGATGCCGTTAACTTACTGTTAAGTCCGTAATTGCCCAACAGGAGGTCATCAAATCCATCCCCGTTTAGATCAGCGCTCACCATACTAAACCACCAACCCTTAAGCGATTCGTCATTGTCGGTTAATGTCGTTCGCGTAAATTTTCCATGATCATTGCTGAATAAGACTGGCGTCATCCACTCACCGGCAACAATTAAATCCGGCCAGCCGTTTTTATCTACATCATCCCAAACAGCAGAAGTAACCATGCCAATATGTGAAAGACCAGGGATAACTTTATCGGTACATATGGTAAAGTTTCCCTTTCCGTCATTTTGTAAAAGATAAGAAACGGGAATTTTTCCATACTCAGCATCTGAGCGGCCTCCCACAAAGAGATCCATGTCTCCATCCTTATCGAAATCAATTGCACGCACTACTGATTTATTTCCAGGCAATGCCGGCAAACCCTTTGATTTGGTAAAATTTCCCTTGCCATCATTGAGGTACAGTCGATCATCAAGACGAGGATCATTATCGGGATATTCATTACCACCACTTGCCACGTACAAGTCCAAATCCCCGTCACCATCTGCATCAAAAAATATCGCATCTGCATCCTCGCACAATTTATCATTTGCAAAAACAGC
The DNA here is from genome assembly GCA_035308805.1 of Puia sp. GTDB lineage: Bacteria > Bacteroidota > Bacteroidia > Chitinophagales > Chitinophagaceae > Puia. The sequence continues at coordinate 10,295 of DATGFZ010000386.1, forward strand.
TGAACCCGTCGATTTCTTGAACTGACCATTTGATTGCTGCAAGAAGATAGCGCCCGGATGACCAATGGTGCCACAGATATAAAAATCTTCCAAACCATCTCCATTCACATCTCCTACTGCAATTTTTGGGCCTTGCGTTGATAATTCATGAGGGATGAACGGCTGGAAGTTAAAATCGATATAGGAAAGGTCTTCCTGGTGCATATAATTTACCGCCGATCGTTGGGTGATATCCTTTAATAAAGTGTCATCGGAATTGTGAAGCAGCTGATTGATAAGGTCAGCATAGTCAGTAACGGTGTCCGTGTTTTTCTTCTGCCAGATTATTTTTAGTTGTTGGTTTGCTTTTACACTCGTCAACTTTTGAAAAGTTCTATTTGGCCAGATGATCTTCATGCTGTCGACCATTAAAAATTTACCCAGTCCGAAATGAAAAACAGGTTCACTGCTGCTCATAAAGCCATGCACGGATTGCAATTCACGATATTGCATTTGATCCTTACAATAAACAAAAATTTTGGTGCCGATACCAAAAGTATTCTTAAAGGGCCCTTTGACCTGAATGGATAAATAGTTTGGCGGAGATTGATTTTGCCTGCTGTTGTTTTCATAAATCCCGGCTGAATCATTCATTCTGTTTACCACCAGATCTATATCACCATCTCCATCCAGATCGGCATAAGCAGCCCCTTGCGATAGTGATGATTTATCAAAACCCCAATCAAAAGACCTGTCCAGAAATTTTATATCCTTATTCCCTTCAAACATGTAACTATGCCAGGCGCCTGAAGGCGCAAAACCTAATATATCTTTATCAAACTGGCGGTTGCCCTTTGTTCGCTGAAGATTGGCATTCAGGGATGAATAAAAATGCAGGTAGTCGAGATCATTTTGCCTTGTCTTGATCCCATTTGAAATAAAAATATCATTAATTCCATCAAGGTTATAATCTGCGATTAAGGGACTCCAGCTCCAGTCTGTGGCCGCAACACCGCTATATAAACCAATATCTGAAAATTTATATCCTTTGCCGGTATTCAACTGAAGGCAATTTTTTGAGTATTGGTAATTGTATCCTGCTTTGATCAAATAATTATAAATATTGAAGTCATAATCTCCCTGGGAGGATTTTAATACCCTTTCATCTGCAGGCAGCATATCCAGGGTCATGATATCCGGCCAGCCATCATTATTGACATCGCCGATATCATTTCCCATGGAGAATTTGGATTCATGACCAAAGGACTGCCGGTTCATTTCTTTAAACGTGCCATTGCCTTGATTGACGTAATAATAATCGTCCTCATTAAAATCATTGCTGACATAAATATCTTCATATCCGTCATGATTCAAATCAGCTACGCCAACTCCGAGTCCATAACCGATCGGGCTGCTGATGATCCCGGAATTTTTAGTGACATCTGTAAAATGATCGCCGTCATTGCGGAATAGTTTCCCCCCGCTTACGGGGCTATATATACTTCTACCGGAAATATCGCCATAGCTTGCTGTTTGATGAACCGAATGCTGCAGCAGAAACATATCCAGGTCTCCGTCATTATCGTAATCAAAAAAGACTGCCTGTGTATTGTAACCCGGTACATCGAGTCCCCATTTTTTTGCTTCCTCGGTAAATGTGCCATTCCCATTATTTATATAGAGCTTATTTTTTGAATTTTTAAAATACGTATGCGCATTGCGGTTATACTCCTTATCCTGGTTATGGTTAGACACCGAGCATACGTAAATATCGAGATACCCATCTCCATTTACATCAGCCATGGTAACGCCCGTCGTCCATTCGTCCTGCATTGGTCCGGCTATGCCTGCTTTCGCCGTTATATCCTCAAACTGCATATTGCCTTTATTAAGGTAAAGTTTGTTTCCGGCGGTATTGGAAGTAAAAAAAATATCCGGCAACCCGTCGTTATTGATGTCGCCAATGGCTACTCCGCCACCGTTGTAATAATACATGTAATCGAGTATACTCAAACTGTCATAATCCGTATTGGGATTGGTGAAATGGATGCCGGTTTTTTCAGGGTCAAGCTCTGTGAATAATTTTTTTTTGCTCACTACCGGTTCCGGATGGGAACATCCAATAAGATAAAAGCCCGCAAAAAATGCCACCTTGATGGCCGCGGGAAAATAATTAATGTTGTTATATTTTTTTGAACCCATGAGCAGCATGACATTGCAGTCATTAAAAATTTTTGCTTTGTGATTTGAACGGGTAAGACATTTGCATCTTGATAAAAACAAAATTACCTTAAATCAATTCCAATTCAATTTTCAAATTTTTAGCATTGGAAATTTTAGGGCTGCGATTTTTAAGATAGTGTCAAAAATAAGAGGTTGCCTTTTTTTGTAAAGGCAACCTCTGATAATAATATACTTGTTCGCTTTTATTTATCTGCCTGCGAGGCCGTTCAGATATAAACCCACCACATCAGTTGGTTTTAATGCAATGTTATACACCCTTAACTCGTCAAGCGCACCCTGAAAATCCCCGTTTGCACCAAGGGTAGGAGAAACTCCATATAACCCCGGAGGCCATGCACCAATGAAGATTGTCGAAGCAGGCGAAACCGCAGGAGAAAAGTTAAGATTCCCCATCAATTGTGTCGGCGGCGTTCCGGATCCGACTGGAAGTGGTCCATCGTATAACGTAGTAGAAGTCGATGTTCCGTAAGCCGAACTAACGGCGATAGGCTGACCATTTTCATAGAATACATAAGTAGAAGAACCGCCATCATATGTCATGACCACGTGAACCCAGTTAGATGTTGCCGTATCAAATGAGTTCATGGTGAAATTCTGCCAGCTGCCAGCAACCCCGCCAAGGTTATCAAATCCATGGTGGATAGGTACTGAGTCAGCTGCCAATTGTGAAGCAGAAGGTACATCTGTTTCCAAAATGAGGTAGTTGCCGCTAGAGCCTGTCGAGTCTCCTGATAAGAAGAACATGCCCTGTGCTGGTCCGGTAGTACTCGGTTTTACGGCAGTTGGCAAATTGTACCATACTGAAACGGAGTAACTCGTTAAACTTTTCAACGCTGAACTTGCGGGCACTGTCGCATAAGCGCCAGAAGCACCCTGATAGGCTTGTCCCCTGATTCCCGCTGTGTAGGTAACACCTACTGCAGTACCAGTCTGATTTCCTACTGTATCGTTTACATTTCCATTAAACGGAAAATACGTAATTAAGGCTGCTGGCTCAACAGAATCTGAGGATATAAAACCTCCAAGCGGCGTAAGTCCAACAATGGTTACCGTAGTGGTGGTACTTCCTGCCGATGTAGTAATTGTCACCGTTATTGATCCAGATGACGTGGATGCTGTAACCGTTATTGTCGCGGTTATCGATGTGCTGGACGCCGTAACATTTGAAAAAGTTACGCCCGTAGCAGTCGTACTCAGAGAGGCGCCCGAAAGATTTGCCCCGGTAATGGTAACGATTGATGATTTGCCCGCCGTATCGCTGGAGCCGGTAGTCACACTGCTGACTGTCGGTTTAGCTGCGGGTGTCGAAGAGGATGACTTACTGCAGGAATGAATTGCGATGGCTGACGCAAAAGCAATCCCTGCAATTGCCAGGAACTTTAATTTACTTGTTATTGATTTCATTGTTTTTTATTTAAGATTCAAAAATTGTTTACGGTTAAGCATCCACCTCCGGGTGAGCCTCGTGATCTGTTGAGTACAAACATAAATTAAGAAGCGATTTTATATTTTATAATTATTAAAGAACTATGTACTAATACCCAGGATTTTGACTTAGTGTACCACCACTTACTGCTATTTCGGTTGACGGTATGGGTAACAACTCACTTACTCCGGCAACAAAATTGGTTTTGCCTGCGGCAATCATAATCTGAGCTGCGCGTCCTTGCCTGACAATATCCCAAAAACGATCATGTTCCATCGCCAACTCGACGTGGCGCTCATTCCAAATCGCCGTTCTGAGATCTGATTGCGAGGCCGCCGTGGTTGGTCCCAATCCGGCTCTTGCTCTTACCTGATTTAAGTCCGCAATTGCCGTACCGGAATTTCCTAATTCATTGGCAGCTTCCGCATCGATGAGTAAAACTTCTGCGTAGCGTAATATATGCAGGTTTTTTTGGCAAAGGCTCCGGTTAGCGACGTAGGCTTCGATCTGCGGCAATACAACACCCAATGAACCAGGAGGCGGTAGTATTTCACTGTGGTAAGCTTTATAATTGTAACGGGCACTCAATCCCGCCATCGTTGGCACGACAAATCCGTCAAACAAAGTATCCGGAGGAGAGGAAGCCGGCAGGTTTATAATCGTTGCAGCCTGCCTCAAGTCTCCCGAATCATAAGCCGCCTGAAGACTAGTTGAGGGACAGTCGAATCCATAGCCATCATCGCCTGAGGGCTGATCAAAGCCTGGATTATTCCATGGAGTAAATGGAGTTCCCATACCATTGTCCTGCCTCGCCCCCTGAAATTCTACATAGCCAGGTATGCCATAATCCGCGCTTCCATAGAGACCCGTTTCCACTTCAAATATTGATTCGGGGCAATTGTCTCCTTTCTGTCTCCAAAGAATGGAGTAATCAGGCACCAGCTGATACTGTGCTGAAGCAATAACGTCCTGCGTGAGGCTGTCTGCCTCCTGCCAGTTTTTTAAATAAATATCCACTTTAGCCAACAACGTCTCGGCAGCTCCTTTGGTTGCCCGCCCTACGTCTGTCGCAGATTTAAGTGGCAAATTGGCCACAGCGAATTGAAGATCGGGAATGATGGCTTTATTGTATACATCTGCGGCTGTTGCGCGATAATAAAAGGAGCTGTCCTTGGTTTGGGGACCGGCAGGTACAGTTAATACCAAAGGGACACCACCAAACATCCGCACAAGATTAAAGTAAAGATAGGCACGCAAAAAACGCATTTCAGCGGTTTTTGCAGCAATGACAGCGGGTTTCAAAGCTGCCTGCGACAGACCATTTATCGCAATATTTGTGCGTGAGATGCCGGCATAATAACCACGCCATAACCCAGCAATATAAGTGTTGTCTGAAGTTGTTTGAAAATTATCTATTGCTGCAGCCAAAGGCTGGTCTCCTGAATAACTTCCTTTGTCTGCATCATCAGAAATGATATTGGTGACCGTGATAAAATAAATTCCATGAATGTCATACTGCCCGAATTCAGATTGGGTAGGATCCGGTGTGATCAATGCATTGTAGGCTCCGGTGACTTCGTCAAGGGCAACCTGCGGATCTGTTGAAGGAGATCCTTGTCCCTGTATCGGCACCTGTAGAAAACTTTTCTTACAACTTGTCACTGCAGTTAAGAAGCAAAAAAGAATCAGCAAAATATTTTTCATCTCTCAAAAATTAAATTTATCAATAGTTGTCCCTTTTCATCATAAACCCAGGTTTATCCCAAATGCAAATGTTCTTGTTGTTGGATAAGTGCCCAGTTCAATGCCTGCATTGGTAACGGTAGAACCGGGTAGTTCGGCAGAAAACCCACCGTATTTTTTTATCGTAACCGGATTTTGTGCATTCAGGAATATTCTGAAGCTGGATATTATCTTTTGATGACTGATCAGCGTTGCGGGTAAACTGTAACCCAGGGTAATGTTGTTGATTCGGAAAAAAGTTCCCGATGCTAAAAAATAGGAAGAAGCAGGCAGATTGCCAGCATTCGGTGAGGGTTGGGTTTCTGACTTATTTTGCGGTGTCCAGTAACTTGTGGCAACCGATTCTTCTATATTATCTTTTGTGGCAACCCTGGCCTGTTGCTTGCCATTATAGACCTGGTTACCCACATTTCCATATATATCAAAAGAAAGATCCAAGCCTTTATAGTTAAAACCGCCAGATACTCCCAGGTAAAACTTGGGCTGATAGGAACCAAGATAGGCAGTATCCAACTGCCCGGATGGATTGAATTTATAAATAAGGTCCCCAGGCTGGGCATTGCCCTGAAGCAGATTCCCGTTTTTGTCTGTATAGCCGTTGATCTGTGCCTGGGTTTGGAAAACACCAATTACCTGTCTCATAAAAAAGCTGCCTATCGGATAGCCTGCCTTGGTCTCCGTGGTGAAGTAGCCATTTATGTTTCCGTCGAAATAAGGTAATCCTCCATTCAGACCGATCACCCTGTTGCGGTTAAAAGATATATTTCCGCCTATAAAATAAGATAGGTTTTTGTTGATGTTGTCGTGCCAGCGCGTTGAAAATTCAAATCCTTTGTTATCAATAACCGCGGCGTTAGTGAGCACATCCCCCGGAGTTATGGAGCTGTTTGGGTTCGCCTGGCTTCCAAAAGTTCCGGGAACCTGAACATAGATCAGGGCATTGGAGACTTTTTTGTCATACACGTCCATTTCGCCCGTAAGTTTTCCGTTAATCAGACTGTATTCCAGTCCTATGTCTGACTCCTTTGTTATTTCCCATTTAAGATTTAAGTCTTTTATCTGGGGAACTATGGATCCTGTTGATGGCCCTCCGGCCGTATTGCTGCTATTGAAAAAATAGGGGATATTCGATAAAAGGGTTTGAACAGAAGCATCAGAAGGAACATTAGAATTTCCCAGCTCACCCCAGCTACCCTTCAATTTAAGGTATTGAAATATATGCTGGTTTTGCATGAAATCTTCTTTTGTTATTACCCAGCCGGCGCTTACGCCAGGAAAATAACCCCACCGATTTGCGGCAGAAAAAACAGAGCTGCCATCTGCGCGAAAGTTGCCGGTAAATAAATACTTATCAGCATAACTATAAAACAATCTTCCAAAATATGAATTGGTCGCATATTTTATGACAGAACCGCCATTAAACTGATAATTGGCGTCTCCATCCTGAATATACCATTCGCTGGGAATAGGCGGAACACTATACCTCGATGCTGAAGAACCAACATTGTCGTACTCCTGTGCTTCGGTACCCCCAAGCAGATTAATTCTGTGGTTTCCAAATTCTTTGGTGAAGTTGATGGTGTTGCTCCAAACCCAATGATAGTATTTTGAATTACCGATTGACAAAGTACTCCGGGTTGCACCCTGACTGCCACCGTTAACGTTAAAAAATGTGGTATCGTTGGGGTGAGCATACGTATACTGCCTATCGTCATTGAAGTCAAGCTCATCACCAAAAGTTGATTTAAGTGAAACAGATTTTACAGGCTTTATTTCAACCCAGATGTTGCCTTGTACCTTGGTATCATGACTTAGGTCATTGGTGTTCTGGGCGTCCAATACCGGATTTCCTACATTTTGAAATTGAGAGGTATTCCCGAATTTGCCATTAACCATCGGAGGTACGAGCGGAGCGGCGCGGTAGGCATCTTCGGTAATGGTACCAGTGGGCACGTTTTGTGATGCCTGGTTAGCGAAAGAAGCAGTAGTGCCTATTTTAATGTACGAAGCGGGAGTTAATTCATTATTGAATCGTATGGTATATCTGGTATAATCATTGAAAATGATAATCCCCTGGTTGGTTTGATAGCTCAGGCTTAACGAATATTTATCCTGCTCACTGCTTCCGGAAACAGAAAGATTATGATTTTGATAAAAGGCATTGCGCAAAACCTGGTTATACCAATTGGTTGAATATCCTGTAGGGCCAACCAGTGGAATTCCAAGAGCGGCCAATTCTACATAATTGATATATTGCTTGGCATTTGCCATGGGTACCACGTAAGCCGCCTGCTGGATGCCGATATTGGTACTGTAATTGATTTTCATTTTACCCGAACCCTGCCGCGTAGTAATCAATATTACTCCGTTGGCTCCTCTGACGCCATAGATGGAACAGGCTGATGCATCCTTCAACACATCTACGGATAAAATGTCTGCTGTATTGATATTGGTGATATCATCAGTCCAAATTCCATCAACGATCAATAATGGATTTGCGCCCGCCAATATCGAACCCGTACCCCGTATAATTACCTGAGGTGAACTCCCGGGCTGTCCGCTGCTGACCACCTGGACCCCGGCGACTTTACCTTGAATGGCTTGGGTTGCAGTCAATACCGGTTGTTTTACCAGTTCATCGCCTTTTATGTGGGCTACCGACCCGGTGACATCTATTTTTCTTTGTGTACCATATCCCACCACAATTACCTGGTCCAAAGGTTTTTCTGACTGGATTAATTTTACATTGACCACCGATTGGCTGTTTACTGCTATCTCCTGCGTCTGATAGCCAATATAGGAAATTACCAATGTTCCATTCTCAGGAACCGTCAATTCAAATTCTCCATTATTATTTGTTGTTGTTCCGCGGTTAGTGCCCTTTAATGTTACCGAAACACCTGATAAGGGATCTCCCGCATTGCCGGTTATTTTTCCGGTAATTCGTAAGTCCTGCACCGCCAGTGTGGATGATAAAACAACAATCAAATTATTCTCCAGCATTTTATAAGTCAGGTCTGTACCGGTAAATATCGTTTTGAGCACCATAGCCACATCTTCATCATTTATATTAACACTGACTTTTTGCTGCAGATTTCTTAACTGGTTGTTGTACAAAAAACGATAATTGGTTTGTTTTTCAATAATGCTTAAAACCTGGTTAATCTCCACTTGATCGGTCTTAAGCGAGATTTTATTTTGCCCGTTTACATGAGCAGATGCCTGTAACACACCGGCTATAATTAATAAGACAATCAATTTCATGGTTATAAGGGCTTTTGCAATTGTATTTGGTTTTCTTTCTCCAAAAGACATTAGTTTTTGTTTCATAATTTTTAGTCTTGCATGTTGTCAATCAAAATTTCCGTTCCGCAAAAGATAGTTGGTGGTTTTATTTTGATAGTATCCGGAATCAGTCAATAAAGTATTTCATGAACTGTTATCCATACATATTATTTTGAAATAAAAATTTCATTTTCTTTCATGGCATAATTAAACTTTCCTGACAATTGTAAAGCTCCAAGTGCCTGCTGAACAGTTTCGTTTTCAAAAATTCCGGTAAATCTCAAATTCTCTATTCCTGAGTCACCAAACCGAATCGCAACATTATACCATCGTTCCATGCCTAACGCTAATTGTTTAAATGTCTCATTTCTGAAAATAAGCTTGTTTTGTACCCATGCCGTTTCTATTATGGTACTGTCTTGTCTGGTATAGTTCAAGTGGCTAATTGCAACATCGGAATCAAATGTTTCCTTCGTAGATTTCGTTTTAGCGGACTTCAAAGATAGTTTATCGTCCGCAACAATTAATTTTTCATTTGGCTTTAGTATAATTTTTTCAGACGGCTTGTCTTTAAATGTCACCTCTATGCTTCCTCTTACAAGACTGGTTTCGGTCTTTTCATCAGGATACGATTTCACATTGAATGTTGTTCCCAAAACTTTTATATCAATTTTTTTAGTGTGAATGACGAAGGGCTTTTCTTTATTCTTGACTACATCAAAAAAAGCTTCACCCGTAAGATTTACTTCGCGGATTGCATTTCCATAATTTTTATCGTAAGTTAATTTACTGCCTGCATTCAATTTTACGGTAGTCCCGTCTGGCAATACCACATTGGTCTTGGAACCATTGTGCGTAGAAATTTCACTAAGATGGCGTTGTATGGGTTCGTATTGTCTTTTATCAGCATTACCTACAAAATCTTTTATAACAAAAAACCCCGTCAACACTGCTAAAATCGAATAAACTCCCCAAAGCACCCTTCCGGTTCTCCTTTTCTTTTTAGTTGGCAAAAAATTAATTTCCGGAATATTTGATTTGTCCTCATCAAAATCAATATTCATCGCTGCCATTCGCGCAGTATGCCTGGCAAATGCGTTATCGGCGGTTTGTTTTATGTTGTGAAGATTGTGATTCCATAAATCTGAAATAATTTGAAGAGGATAATGCAAACCAGGGTCACTTCTCAGCAATAGCTCTAATTCCTCCAATTCTTCCTCAGATGCCTCGCCGGCCAGTTTTTTTGCAATTAAATCCCAAGCGTATTCCTGGTTCATGGAGAAATGGTTATTAAATACAGACAAGTAAATTGTGCAAAACCCCCAAACAAGGGATGATTTATTTTTTTGAAATAAAACCTAGTACCCCATTACTGAAGATGGAATTGATTTGCGAACGTCAAAGCCAATCATTTGAGCAATTTTATGAAGGGCAATTGTCAGTTGATTTTCTACGGTTTTTTCTGATATATTTAATATGCTCGCAACTTCTTTATATCTTAGGTTGTCCTCCTTAACCAACTTGAATATGGTTTTACATCTTGATGGAAGGCTTTCGATTGCATTATGAATCAGTGCAACCATATCTGCAGTGATCATCAACTGTTCCGGGTTAAAATAAATGCTTTTGAACTGGTCGGTAAACTTATCAATATCATAAGTGATGACCTTCTTTTGCTTTTCAAGATAATTAAGTGCAGTATTTTTTGTGGCGATATATAAATAAACCTTCAGATTTTTTATCTTATCCAGACCCTTTCTTTTTTTCCATATTTTAATAAAAACATCCGAAACAACTTCTTCAGCCGGTTGCTTCGCTTTTACAAACGACAATGCAAAGTGAAATAAATAAGGGTAAAAGGAAGTAAACAATTCTTTATAAGCAAAGCAGTCCTCATTCCTGGCAATTTTTGTCTGTAAATCCCTAATTTGATCAAAAGTAATCATTCCCTAAAAGCAAGTCTATTTTTTAATGCCCGTAAATATAAAATTCTCTTTTCTGATTTGACAATTTTTGTTTCTTCATAGCTGCATTATTTATATAACTTTCCAGCATTCATATTTTACGGCTTGGTTTGAATTTTATATTTTTGCAACGCCAAAAAACGGCAGGACCCTTAGCTCAGTTGGTTAGAGCATCTGACTCATAATCAGAGGGTCGTTGGTTCAATTCCAACAGGGTCCACAAAATGTCTGAAAATTGAAGGAATGACGGTGATGTTGAAAATTGGCAAACGGATAATCATTTACTTTTTGTCGAAACAAATCTCAAAATCAGAAATCCCCAATCAGAAATTTCTTTAGGTTCTTTAACCTTTTATTAACCCGAAGCAAAATACATTTGCCAATCAATTGAAATTATGAAGCAGCTTTTCATTTTTGCATTAGCGCTTGTTACCGTAACTACTGCTTTTGCCCAAAACGACTCTACAACCAACAGTAAAAAGAAGGATTGGAGTAAAGTAAAACTCGGACGGCGTGCCGATGATCACTTTATGGTGCAGGTCGGATATGATGGATGGGCAGCAACTCCCGACAGCATAAGCATACAAGGGTTTTCAAGAAGCTTTAATTTCTATTTTATGTTTGATATGCCTTTTAAAACCGATCCCCGTTTTAGCGTGGGTGCCGGATTAGGAATAGGATCAAGCAATATTTTCTTTCATAACCAGTTTGTGGACGTCGCATCAATTGAAAATTCTGCAGCTACCTTGGCTTTCACCGATCAGAGTGGTGGAAATCATTACAAAAAATTTAAGTTGGTCTCAACCTATCTTGAAGTTCCTGTCGAACTACGTTACGCGGTAGATCCTGAAAACACCAACAAGAGCTGGAAATTTGCGGTTGGTGTAAAAACCGGACTGTTGCTGAGCACTTATACAAAGGCAAAAGATCTGGAAAATAACGCCAACCAGGTTATCAATTCATATATCCAAAAAGAAAGTTCGAAAAAATATTTCAACGGCGCAAGAATTGTCGGCACAGCGAGAATAAGTTATGGGGTTTTCGGAATATTCGGGCAGTTGCAGGCAACTAGTTTCATTAAAAGCGGGGCTGGTCCGGCGGTATATCCTTTTTCAATTGGTATTTGTTTAAGCGGCTTGTAAAAAAATATCCTCGGAATTAATATTTACACAAATAGTATTCCTTCTCTCACCGGCAAGGCATTTTTATTGCTTCCCCTTATTATATTTATTTATTCTTCAAAAAAATAAATTGATACAAAAGAATAACACCAGCCTAAATCACGAAAATGCAATCCTTGTTGGCGTTGTCCAAAAGCTGCAAACCGAGTTTGAGGTGAATGAATATCTCGATGAACTTTCTTTTCTTGCAGAAACCGCCGGAGCCAAAACAAAAAAAAGATTTATTCAAAAATTATACAAACCCGACAGTAAAACGTTTATTGGTAGCGGAAAACTTGAGGAAATAAAAAATTATATTTCGTCAAAAAGTATCAGGGTGGTAATTTTTGACGATGAATTATCGGGCTCACAAATTGCAAATATCGAAAAAATACTGAACGTTAAAACAATTGATCGCTCCGACCTGATCCTTGATATTTTCGCCAGTCGTGCACAAACAGCCCAAGCCAAATTACAGGTTCAGCTTGCCCAGTATGAATATATGCTCCCTCGGCTGCGTGGCATGTGGAAGCATCTTGAAAGATTAGGGGGTGGAATCGGCACAAGAGGCCCGGGTGAAACAGAAATTGAAA
>DATGFZ010000387.1:0-6447 GCA_035308805.1 Puia sp.
TGCACAATATATCTGATGTGGCTTTATTTTTTGAAGAAGTTCAATGGTAATCTGTATATCTTCTTCTCCCATTGGTCTTTTTTCGATCGTGCCTGTTTCATAAAAAGGAAGATTGAGAAAGTGAATATTGCTATCGCCCAATCCAACATAATGGCAGGTAGCTTTTGCCTCGCATCGCCTGATCAACCCCTTTATGCTGCGAATCTCCTGCGAATCAACGTTGCTTATCCTTTTATTTTTCAAGAAAGCCGTTGCATCCCTTAAAATCTGAGAAGATTTTCTACTGTCAATTCCACTCAACTCTTCGAATCCAACCGCGAAATCTACAAATCGCGTAACGAATTCATCAGTGACTGCAATATTCCCGGAAGTTTGATAACCTACGTGCACATCATGCCCCTGGTCGTGCAAACGCATAAAAGTACCGCCCATCGAAATAATATCATCATCAGGGTGGGGGGAAAAAATCAATGAGCGCTTTGGAAATGGCGACGGGCGTTCGATATGCGAGGGATTTTTTCCATCCGGCTTACCGCCAGGCCATCCGGTAATGCTATCACGCATCATATAAAATACCTGCAGGTTGATTTCGTAGGCATCCCCCTTTTCAACCAGCAGATCACTAAGGCCATTATCATTATAATCACTGTTGGTTAGACTGAGGATTGGCTTTTCAAGTTTCAGCGCCATATTCACAACAGCTTTTCTCATTATTTGCGGAGTCCATTCACAATCGCCCGTGAGCCACGGTGATTTGAACCGGGTTAAATCCGAGGCAGCCAGTTCGTCAAGAACAAAAAGACAATCGTTATGTTGTTGTAATAACGACGCAGGAATTTGTTCTGTAAGATTTTCTTCAACGGATTTTTGTATGACGATAGCTTTACTTTGCCCCCAAGCCATCAGCAAAACTCTTTTCGATTCAAGGATGATGCTTATACCCACGGTAATGGCTAACCGGGGAACGTCAGCGATGCTGGGAAAATCATGAGCATTGTTTATCCGCGTTATATTTTCAAGAGGAACCAATCGCGTTTTGGAATATAAACTTGAACCCGGTTCATTAAACCCGATATGTCCGTTTGTTCCGATGCCAAGTATTTGTAAATCTATCCCGCCGAGGCTTTTGATGAGTTCGTCATATTCAGCACAGCGTTGTTTGATGTTTTCTTTCTTCCATTCACCATTGGGAATATGGCAGTTTGCAGGATCAATATCTATCTTATCAAAAAGATGATGTTTCATGAAAACTTGATAGCTCTGTACAGCGGTATTTTCAATCGGATAATATTCATCGAGATTAAATGCAATTACATTTTTAAAACTCAACCCATCTTCACGATGCATGCGAACAAGTTCCGCATATAAAGTTTTTGGTGAAGAGCCTGTGGCTAAACCCAAAACACATTTTTCCCCCTTAGCTGTCTTCTCTTTGATCAATGAAGCTATTTCCTTGGCCATGAATTTGGAGCCATCGTTTAATGTGCCAAAGATTTTGATGGGGATCTTTTCAAACGAATCAACCATGCTCATAAATAAGAGTAGTTTAGTTTAAAATAAACTGTGCGAAGGTAATAGCTATTTTGATAAAATGAAATTTCTATTCAGGCAATTGCCCGGAGAAAATAAGCATTTTAATCACTAGTTTGTGTGATAGGATTTAAGATCTGCCGAAAATTGAAGATAAAATGTCCCGCTGTTTTTTACCAGGTAATGCTGAACTCTTACAAACCCCAATCCGGGTTGCAAATAATAAACCCATTGCTCGAAATTAAAACCAGTGCAGTCATTGACATAGACAATATTCCGTAGACAATTATGCCCGTTAATATTTGTGGTGTCAGTGAATGCATATAAATAATTATGTCCCTTGCATCGGCTTGTAACGGTATCAGCCCATGAATCCGCATTGAGGCTGTCTGATTGCGTTCTTTTAAAAAATGTATATTGAACCCCGCTATCATATTTTTCAAGCGTGTTGCTGTCAAGGTTTACTAAAAAACTTCCAAGGTTGCCGGGAAATGTAGACCAGATCTCGCTATAATAAGTGACCCCATTAATCGTGATTTGTCCAATTATATCAAATTCATCCAATGAAGTATCAATAGCTGCATTGTTGCTGTCGTAACTTATTTTTGTGTATTGCCAGAAATTACCAACTGAAAGGGGCAGTAAACCCGCCGATTTAGTCGGGGGGGTTGAATTGTTGGTATCATTTTTTGAACATGCAAAAAAGAGCAAAAGAACGAGTCCGGATAAGATGATTTTTTTCATTTTTCTAATTGAGATTAGAACCGCAAATTAATTAAATACCTCGCCATTTGCAAAGTTTCATGATGATAACAATGATAAAATAAAGTGAAACTGTCATCAATTCCAATAATGAATGATCTGGACTTATTTTCATCAGTTCTTGCATATTTTGAAAACAGCCGCAAAGTTACCGGCAGCTTTGTTTTGCCACGACGAAGGGATGGAAATGATCAGATCATTATTTTTTGTTTCCCATTTTAGTTTTTTTGACGAACCAACCAAATTAATGGTAGATTTTCTGCTGATGGGAAAATCCCTGATTTGTATGATTTCCGGAAGCACGACTTCATTTTTTTCCGATAAATAAAAAGCATATATACATTTTTCATCGTCAGACTGCGTAAGGTAAATGTTGGCGGAAGAATATGGCGCGACAGGTTTGCTGTTATAAATTCCTTCGCTGTTTACTGTCATCCATTGTCCAATATCTTTCAACCTGGCATAGGCGGCAGTATCCCAATCACCCTCAGGTCCGGGTCCGATATTCAATAAAAAATTTCCGCCGCGTGAAACTATTTTTATTAATAAATGAATCAGGTCATGCGCAGATTTATAATGATCATTCGGTACATAACTCCAGGAATTTCCCATTGTCATGCATGTTTCCCAAGGAAACGCAAGCGGTTTATCAGGAACTTCTTGCTCCGGCGTCTGATAATTTTCAAATTCACCGCCTACGCTCCGGTCAACAACAATTAGCCCGGGTTGATGGGTTCTTGCCATCGCAGCAATTTTTTTCATATCAATATCCTGGTTGAAGGTGATACCACGCTCCCACTCCACATTTTTATCAACCGTTGATAAAGGGCGAACCCAGCCTCCGTCAAGCCACAAAATATCCATCCTGCCATAATCAGTCATGAGTTCCTGAATTTGATTATACGTAAATTGTTTGAAGGCATTCCAGCGTTCCGGATATTTTTGCGGATCATAATTTACGTTTCTGTCTTTCGGCGGAAAATAAGGCCACCAGTAGTTGTCATTATGCCAATCGGGTTTGGAAAAATAAGCCCCGATCATAAAATTTTCGTTTCTGAATGCATTAAAGATTTCTTTCGCAACATTGCTTCTTGCATTTGATGAGAACGGGGTTCTGGGAGAAGTGATCTTATAATCTGATTGTTTTGTATCAAACATCGAAAAACCGTCGTGATGTTTTGTAGTGAATACAACATATTTCATTCCCGCATTTTTTGCCGCCTCAACCCATTTCTCCGGATGAAAATTTTGAGGATTGAAAGTTGTTTGTAAATTTTCGTAGGCTCTTTTGTATTCAAAATAGTTTGAAGCGTGAGGACCGCGCCGTTGCGTCCATCCTTCATCCTCCGGGCAAATACTCCAGCTTTCCACGACGCCCCATTGACTATATGTTCCCCAGTGCATAAACAATCCAAATTTATAACCGTGCCACTGTTTTAATTTTTCCAGAACCAACGTATCGGTTGGAGCTATATAATCATGCTGAGCTGCAGCTGCCAAGAATGTAAATAATAAAATACCGAATAAAAAAGATTTCATGCAAAAATTTTTATAGAGAACAATTCTAAACTCCTAATTCACACCAATCTCGTCACAAAATAACCAGGCTGGGTTGCCGGCGCCAGGTTCTCCCACGGGAATTTTCCCATAATTTTCTGCCACCACTTTTATATAACGGGCAGCGACCGGTGAAACCTGAATATTCATCATTATCATATTCAGTGCCTGCGCAACGGCAACAGTAGTTTTTCCCAATGATGTGAAATTAATTCCATCAGCAGAGGAAAATGCTTCTAGAAAAGCAGGTGGATAGACCTGGCTTCGTCTCTGGTCAATAAAGTGTGCGTTCACGCCAGTGATCTGTTCTTCTTTGCCCAAATCAATGATAGCTACCATATCTCCGCCATTCCATCCAAGCCATTCCTCAGAATTAATTCCTGTTTCAGACATTGCCCCGTTTACCAAACCAAATTCCCCAACATTACCCGGATACTTGTCAGCCGGAAGAGATTTCAAGGAAATCTTTTTGCCCGTTGCTTTATTAAAATAAAATTTTTGCCACAGCCAGTTGCTCATAATTTTTCCATTTTTGTATAACACCGCTCCATATTCACCATTAATCTTTATGGCTATGGGGTTTGTATAATCGTTCAGGGTGACAGAAGTTTTTGACGTTGCATACTTAGGCGTTCCCGCATCAGGCCTGGTTTCTAATTTCCACAACACGCCATCATTATCCGGGGCAGGTAAGATACTTGCCTTTAAATCATAAAATGCCTTGCTGTAGCTCACCCCCCAAAACTCATATCTTTTAAATATACCCGGCAATCTTTTTTCAAAATCATCCCAGTTTTTATTTTCTTTTGGAGTCCACAAAACCTCACTCAATGCTGTCAATCTCGGAAAAATCATGTACTCTACTTTACCCGGATTGCTCATGTATTCTGTCCAGACATTCGACTGTGCACCTATGATGTATTTGGCGTCTGCTTCATTTAATTCTTTTGGTAAAGGCTCATAATTGTACACCTTTTCCAATGGCAAAAATCCGCCGATCACCAATGAATCGTCATGATGTGTTTGCGAATAATCAAAATATACATATGTCGTTGGCGTCATAACAACCTGATGATGCTGCTTTGCCGCGTCAATGCCTCCTTTTTCGCCTCGCCAGCTCATTACGGTTGCATTCGGCGCCAGGCCACCTTCGAGTATTTCATCCCACCCGATGATGTTTCTCCCCTTGCTGTTTAGGTATTTTTCGACCCGTTGAATAAAATAGCTCTGCAATCCTTCTTCATCTTTTAATCCTTTTTCTTTAATGAGGTTCTGACAAAATGCAGAATGTTTCCAAAAATCTTTTGGACATTCATCGCCCCCGATATGAATATATTTAGAAGGGAAAAGTTGCATCACTTCATCAAGTACGTCTTCCAAAAATGTAAAAGTATAGTCACTCGGACAATAGACATCACGATAAACCCCCCATGATTGTTGCACTTGTTTTCCAACGCCTGTACCTGCCCAAACAACGCCCTTTGCAATTTGGGTTGAGGAATCCGGGAAACAACTCAATTGGGGATAAGCAGCAATAGCTGCCGATGAATGTCCTGGCATTTCAATTTCAGGAATAATGGTAATATACCGGTCTTCAGCATATTGTACGATTTCTTTTATTTGTTCCTGGGTGTAGTATCCGCAATTTTTGATACTGTCATTTCCTGTTCCGGGATGATGCCCAATGATTGTTCCGTTTCTGCAGCTTCCTATCTCCGTTAGCCGAGGATATTTTTTTATTTCAATGCGCCAGCCCTGGTCCTCGGTCAGGTGCCAGTGAAATGTGTTCATTTTATGCAACGCAATGAAATCAATATATTGTTTGACAAAATCAACAGCAAAGAAATGCCTTCCGCAGTCAAGCATTAATCCGCGATAAGAAAATCGAGGATAATCTTCAATGGTGACCGCAGGAATTTTTAATGAGGAAGATTTATCCGTAGGAAGCAGTTGAATCATGGTCTGTATCCCGTAAAACACTCCTGCATCATTTTGACCTGTTATTACTGCCTTGGATTGGTAAGTAATGAGGGTATATCCATCGGCATGGTTTGGTTGTCCATTATTTTTACTGATTGCCAATTCAATGCTGTTGCCGGTGTGCTTGGTAACAACTGGCAATTTGAATCCATAGAATTTCTGAAGGTAATCATTAAAGAAATCAGCACTTTTCTGCAATTCGGGTTTTGCCACAAGAATTTTAGTTTGGGGAGTGATTTCATAACTTCCTTCGTGTACAACCAATGAAACCGGTTTGGGTGTGACATTGACTTGCTGAGCCTGCAAGTCTAGCGTGAACAAAATGGTAACTATTGCAACAATCGTTTTCATTAATTAAAGATTTAAACAAGTAAAAATAATTTCAGAATCCGCGCAAGTTAGTTTTTTTCACCCAGTGGCGCAGAGCATCTGGAAAAGAAAATTGACCTGAGTTGCGTATGTCAGAAGTTGAATTGCGTTCATCAGCGTCAATACAAAAGTGTTTTATTTCCGGGGCCCATATTTCGGAGATTCCAGAACGGAAACCCAATTTACCGAGATGACCATTGCTCCCCGAGAATTGAAAAAGCATTATTTTACAATTTTTATTTTTTGCCT
>DATGFZ010000388.1:0-8845 GCA_035308805.1 Puia sp.
AGCGGATAGTCCTTACAGAATTGAGGGAAATTTTTACATGATTCCCACTTGAATATTGGATCTCCCGGAGAGGAAGACTATCTGTGAATGATATAAGGAATGTCTATTAAAAGGTAACGTTCGCAGATTGAAATAGCTCAACTTTGTCATTCGAACGAATACCTTATTTACGACATAAAATCAATGATTACCATATATGAAAACAAACCTTCTTTTACCCGAGATCAGCAGCCATAAAAAGGTCAGCAGGAAAAACTATCCTGGCAAAGACATAACACAAACTTTGACCAATGGCTTCTTTTCAGTAGATCAGCAATGGAGGATAAAATACTGGAATAAAGCAGCAGCAGAACTGCTGGGGGTTAGTTCGGCAGATATCGTCGGAAAAAATTTCTGGGACAAATTCGCAGGTACAATCCCGGTGGAATTTCACTTGATTTACCAAAAGGCTTTTTTGCAGAATACGCCTCTGCATTTTGAAGAATACTGGGGCGAGATGGGGGAATGGTTTGATGTGATTACCTATTATTGTGATCAGACCTTATCAGTTTCATTTAAAAGCAGCAACCGCCAACATAATGACCATGCCAAAAGCTCCATAGAGCGGTTAAAAACCATTGCCGAATTATATCAATTCGTTTCAGAAATTACCAATGATTGCCTTTGGGAATGGAATCTCTGTGAAGAAGAGATCTTTTGGATAGATGGTGGTCACAAACGAATGTTTGGTTACCAGGTAGAAAACGCCCTTATCCCACAAAGCTTTTGGGAGAGTCGCATGCATCCCGACGATAGGGACCGCGTGGTTAGTAGTTTAAAAGAATCGATGGCCAGGGGGAGCGATTGTTTATGGAAAGAGGAATACAGGTTTGCCAAAGCAGATGGAACTTATGCCTACGTGTTTGACCGGGGGCACATTATTTGTTATGATGGCAAGGCTTCCAAGATGATCGGTGCGACACAGGATATTAGCGAAAAAGTCCAGTTGCAGCAACAGTTGGATGAACAAAGACTGATCAATCAAAGAGAAATGACCACAGCCTTACTGGCAGCACACGAGAACGAACGCAAGGAAATGGGAAAGGAATTGCAGGAGAACCTGAACCAGGTCTTGGCAACGGCGAATATGTACATACAGCTTGCAAAAGGAAATGTAATCAAAAGAGAAGAATACCTCGAAACGTCTTCAGGCTTTATCACCGATATCATCAAATCGATCAGAAAAATTGCTAAGCCATTGGTCCCGGAAGGCATGGAAATCCTGGGGCTTAGCGATGCCATAAAAATCCTCTTGGCAGATTTCGGAATAACCCATCCAATGTCAATTGACTTTCATCAGGAGGGCTTCAGCACCAAAGTCCCGGATGAAAGGCTACAACTGAATATTTTCCGCATTATCCAGGAACAATTAAATAATATTTTCAAGCATGCAGCTGCAACACATACGGACGTTATGTTGAAATGGCAAAAAAATAAAATTACATTATGCATTGCCGACAATGGGAATGGCTGTGACATGACCAAAAAACAAAAAGGTATGGGTATCCGGAATGTTATGAGCAGGGCAGACCTGTTTCAAGGAACAGTATCAATTGTATCTGAACCTGGAAACGGATTCTCACTTACCGTTACATTTCCAGTTGATTTGCAATAAATTAAATTTATCTTCAGTTGGATCTTTTATTCTCTTCATGAGACTTAATGGCATTCCTGATCGCCTGCTCATAACTTTCATTGATGGAGGGGATAAATAATAAATCGGAATAACTAAATAATACAGGGGAACGGAGATGCAAAAGACCGCTGAATGAATTATCTGAAGGGTCTTTTTGATATTCGAGCCTGTAATCAAGATTATCAATTAAACAATTGGTAACTGCCATAAAAAATTAATTTTGAGAAAGATGTTTCGAAACTGAATTACTATCATATGTCGACTAACGGGCATAGATTCATAAACATCGTTTTGATCATAGTCAATGTCGATTTACGAAGTATATATTTTAGCCCGTTTGCAAAACTGGAATATCGAGAGAAAGTATGAAACGAGTTCCGATTCCTTCCTTGGATTGAACGTCTACCTGGAAATGATTTGTGCTGAGAATGTCCAATGATGAAGAAAGTCCGAGCCCTATTCCCCCTGGTTTACTAGTGAAATACGGAATAAATATTTTTTTCAGGTTTTCTTTGCTGATCCCCGAACCGTTGTCCTCAATTTCAATTACGCATTTGCCATTGAGCAATTTAGTGACCAGTTTCAAATGGGCTTTTTCCAAGGGCATGGCCTCGATCGCATTGATGATTATGTTTGTCAACGCAATTTTTATTTTTTCCTTATTCAATAATATTTTACAATCCAGGGTAGAATAATATTTTGAAACTTTTATATTTTTAAGTTTAAGCCGGTCCCGCGTAGTCATAAGGACCTGGTCTATCAGTTGATTAATTGAATATTTTTCTATCTTAATCGCATCGAGATGATATGAGTCAAGCAGGTCGGTCAGCAGATCATTGATTTGTAAAGAATTGTTTGTAATGATATTAAGGCATTCGTTCTTTTTATTTTTATCGTCTGTAAGTTTTAATATTCCTACCGCAAGGTTGATAGTCGCTAATGGATTTCTTATTTCGTGAGCTAACGTGTAGGTAAATTCCACTTGCTGTCTACGTTCATTAGTTTCGGAGACTGCTTTATTCAAGGTGGATTCGGCGTGTGGTGAATTCAGTAAGCCAATCGTGTTGGCATCAGTAATAGGGTTATTCATTTTTCAGACTTTAAATGGGTAATTAAAATAAAATCCACAGTAAAGATGGTTTTATTTACCCTGAAAAGTGTTATATGATTATTTGAAATTGTTGTATAATTCACATTTCAATCGCCATTGTCCCTTAATTCGCCCAAACCCAAATCAAAATTACTTTGGAGGAGAATAAAAAACCATTTTGATTTTCTGATTCTCATTTTCTTCTTTTTTATTGCTGTATATGCCATTGCAAATTAGAGCGGTATTAATATTTCCAGCGCAAAGCCTTTTCCCGGATTTGTAATTATTTCGCTGGTTCCATTTAATATATTGATACGACCTTTGATATTTTTTAAACCGATACCCGTTGCTTTTTTTGCTGTTGCCATTCCCTTTCCATCATCAGCAATCACCATTTTTAAAAAGCTATCTGTTGTGCTTAAGGAAATTGTTGCTGATTTAGCTTCCGCATATTTGGTAATATTGGTGCATTGTTCCTGCTGTAAATAATGATCTTCCTTACGGGTTTTACAGATTTCTAAGAATAGAGTCCTTTGCTTTATTCTTTATTCTTGCCGGCATTGAATTAAAAAATCAGAAGTTCATTGCTGCTATAATCTTCGGTTCTCTCTGCATCCTTTTCAATCCGATTTATGTAATTACATTCAAAAAAGACGTTTGGCAGGATATTGACGGTTTTATATTTGTTTTGTTGTTTGTTTGGATAATAGTCGAAGTAATACTGTTGCTTGTTTCCAGGAGAAGAAAGAGGAGGCTTAAGTTAAATGAAAAGTCTTTGGAATTACCAATTGGGGGGAAATTAAAAGATGAAAGCCCAGAATCGAAATATCAAGTTAGAAAGAGAAACGTATTAGACCTGATGAAACTAACAGGTTATCTATTCCTTGCTTATACGGTACTTTTTTGTTTAACACAGTTAAATAGCAGCGATTATAGTGCAATGGGTCACAACTACGTGACTGGCTTAGAAATATTTCTTGCAGTGATAATTGGATTGGGCCTTTATTATTTAAATCTCACTAACAAAATAAAAAGGTAATTAAGTTCTTCTCCATTCGATTTTGCCGGAAAATTTTTTGATTGAATCTGGGCCTGATGTTCGGGAGAGAAAATCTATTGGAAAGTTTTGAATTGGAAGGGGTCATTTGCATCCGGGGAATATCTCAATTTTGCTAAGTAACCTTTTTGCGGCCCTTTAGTAGCTTTTTCCTTTGAAACCCTTGCCAGTCGCGGGTTTGTGTTTGAGCCGTTTTTATAGGAAGTTGATTGTCAGGGGCTATGATGCCTTCACGTGAGCTGCGATTTTGTTCGTTAATTACTCACGTGGCATTCACGTGAGCTATTGAATATATCTAAACGGGTTTGGACTGGAAAGATTGGAAATGAACCCGATACAGTTTACACATTGTACCTATTGAATCAAATTTTAAGCGAGTGGCGGACCGGACGGGACTCGAACCCGCGACCTCTGCCGTGACAGGGCAGCATTCTAACCAACTGAACTACCGATCCGGATCGTGATTGAAACTTTATTTTAGCAACAATTTTTTCAGGAGGGCAAAGATAGCGCAATTTTAATTTTTGACAATAATTCTTACAATAAAAAAACTGCTTACCTTAATTTTACTTTTCATTTTAATATTATGCCAGTTATCAAGAACCGCCAGTTTCTCGATTTTGAAAAACCAATCAAGGAACTCTTTGACGAAATCGCAAAACTGAAGCAAACCGCCGAAAAAACAAAAGTTGATCTCAATGATTCCATTCGGAAACTGGAAGACCAGGTTCTTGAAAAAAGAAAGTTTATTACCAGTCATTTAACGAGTTGGCAAAAAGTGCAGTTGAGCCGCCACCCAGATCGCCCGTATACCATGAAGTATATAGAAAAAATGACTACAAATTTTGTTGAATTATTCGGAGACAGAAATGTGCGCGATGATAAAGCCATGGTTGGTGGCTTTGCCCAACTGGATGGAGAAACCGTGATGATGATTGGCCATCAAAAAGGAACAAATACCAAAATGCGCCAGATGAGAAATTTTGGAATGGCAAATCCGGAAGGTTACAGAAAAGCATTGCGGTTAATGCGGCTTGCGGAGAAATTTGATAAACCAGTTATCACACTCATTGATACGCCCGGCGCTTACCCGGGAATGGAAGCCGAAGAACGGGGACAGGGGGAAGCCATCGCACGGAACATTTATGAAATGATCCGGTTACGGGTTCCAGTTATATGCGTGATCATTGGTGAAGGCGCATCTGGTGGCGCTTTGGGCATCGGAGTTGGCGACCGTGTTTTTATGCTTGAAAATTCCTGGTACTCTGTTATTTCGCCGGAAAATTGCAGTTCTATTTTATGGCGAAGCTGGGATCAAAAAGAAAAAGCTGCTGAAGAATTAAAACTCACTTCTGATTATATGTCAAGTTTTGGTTTGGTTGACGGCGTAGTTCCTGAACCACTCGGAGGCGCTCATTGGGATTATGATGAAGCGGCTGCCTTGTTAAAACCAAAACTCATAGAAACTATCCATGAACTAAAATTACATTCGCCGGAATTCCGCATTGATGAAAGAATAAAAAAATTTGGAAAAATGGGTTTCTGGAATGAACTGCCAGTCTAAAAAAATGATGGATCTGGGATTTGACTATAAACTCATCAGGAAACTGATTTTCACCGGACGCTTTCATGATTTTTGTATTCTTAGTGTCTCGGTGGTGTAAGAACCAGAAACTTGAAAATAACTCAATTTGAAGGTGGAATTGAATTCCGCCCAGTTTTGCTTTTTACTTTTTACTTTTGCCTGAAATAAAAAGAATGGATCTCAGAGAACAACTTCGAGGAACCGGGGTGGCATTGATCACTCCTTTTAAATCAAATTTCGACATCGATTATGACGCTTTGGGAAAAGTGATCGACTTTGTAATTACGGGTGGCGTTGAATATGTGGTTACACTCGGTACTACGGGCGAAACACCAACATTAACTAAAGATGAAAAAATCGCACTTGTGCATTTCACGTACCAATATGTTGCTGAAAGAGTGCCCGTAGTTGTTGGCATCGGTGGAAATAATACCAGTGAAGTGATAAAGGATATAGAAAAATATCCGCTGGAAAAAGCGGCTGCCATATTAAGCGCAAGTCCAAATTACAGCAAGCCATCGCAGGAAGGATTGTTTCAGCATTATAAAGCAATTGCAGGGGCAACCATAAAACCAATCATAGTCTATAATGTTCCATCAAGAACAGGGCGCAATATTACTGCGTCAACAACAACTCGTCTGGCAAAAGAAATTGAAAATATCGCGGGGATAAAAGAAGCCAGTGGAGACATGGATCAATGCATGCATATTTTGCGCGATAGGCCAGAAAGTTTTTTAGTGGTTAGCGGCGATGATGTTCTTGCCCTTCCTCAAATTGCATGTGGAATGGATGGCGTTATCAGTGTTGCAGCAAACAGTTTTCCGAAACAATTTTCAGAAATGGTGAGATTGTCCTTGAAAAATGATTTCCAAAATGCAAAAAATATCAATGATGAACTGATCGAAGGATATGAATATTTATTTGGTGAAAACAATCCCGCCGGCGTTAAAGCCGCATTAAGGGAATTGGGAATGATTGAAAATTATTTAAGGCTGCCGGTCACTCCCTTAGGCAAAGACCTGCATGCAAGGCTTGCAACTTATATTTCTAAAATTCGGCATATTTAACAGTAATCCCCAACCTAATGTTTTGATGCCACGAGGCGAAGTTTGATAATTTATTCGTTTGCTAAGTGTTTACCTATACAACGCTTTAATAATAATCTTTTCATCTATTGCGTTTCATAGCATTATCCTGTGCAAAATTCTTAAAATCCATTTTCCCGCCTGAATTGATTGCTCAGCGGAATCAATTTAATGTTAATTAGTATGAAAAACTTTCTTTGCTCCATGCTCTTGGTTTGCACAACTTCTAATTTTCTGTTTGCGCAAATGCCGACAGGTTTTGTAGCTAAGTACCCGCTAGATGGCACCGTTACTGATATAAGTGGCAATAATTACAATGGGACACTTACTTCTGTAGCATCTACTTCCAACCGGTTTGGCACGAGTAACAGCGCTCTGCAGTTTACATCAGGCATTTCATCAGGAACCTTGCCTGTTGTAGTGACCGGCAGTTTCAGTGTCGGGTTTTGGATAAAAACATCCATGAATGCCAACGGTGGTTCGCAATGGTATAGTGGCAACAGCCTGGTAGATGCAGAAGTATGCGGGGTTACCAACGATTGGGGAGTCGCTTTAATCAATGGGGGCAAAATTGCTTTTGGCACGGGCAATCCTGATAAAACCATTATTTCATCATCCAGTTACAATGACGGGTTGTGGCATTTTATAACGGCTACACGCAATACAGCAGGTTCAGGAACAATGATTTTATATGTTGATGGCAGCCAGGTAGCGAGTTTAAGCAGTGTAAATGTATCTGCATTAAACGCGCCCGCAATTATTGGACTCGGAAGAAATAATTGTACAGGAGCCGATTATTCGGGGAGTATCGACGATCTGATTTTTTACGGCCGTACCCTGAGCAATGCTGAAGTATCCAATATGTTCACAATTGAAAGCGCAGTCGTTCTTCCGCTGACCTGGGTATCCTTTAGTGGCGAAATTGCTCAAAATAAAATATTGTTGCAATGGCAGACTGCGAATGATAAAGACAATGATCATTTTAACATCGAGCGATCTTTCGACGCTCAAACCTTTTCAACAATAGGAACTTTGACGGCAAACGGTCATGCGACGAATGCAAACGTTTCATTTTCTTTTGAAGATGCCGGTCCTGAAAACGGAATTAATTACTACAGAATAAAACAGACCGACATTGATGGAACTTATACCTACTCCAAAATATTGGCGTTTAGATATCAAAATTTGTCGGCAGTAATAAAATTATTATCAAACCCTGTGCAAAACAGTGAACTCATCATATTGAATGCCGGGAATGAGGCGATCGGTGAAATGGCGATCGTGGATTTAACGGGAAGAGTCATCATGCACCAACAACTAAATACCCAAAATGGATCCATTCAAGTCAGATTAAACAATTTAACCCCTGGATATTATTTTATCCAGGTAAATGTTTCTGCCAGAAAAATAACCATTCCATTCATAAAAGGTTCATAATAATTATTAAGGCAAATATTTTTAACGGTGAAAGGCAGAAATGTTAAATTGACTAACCTTATAGCTTAACGATTTTTTGATTTTCTGTTTCTCCGCTTGCATTTTGGGTGTGGACGATATAGGTTCCTGCAGGGAGGCTGCTGATATTCACTTCATTTTTTCCTACATGAAGCGTACCCGATGCAATATATTTACCAAACGGATCATATATCGTCATGCGCAAATTATTGTCTGTGCCATTATTTTGAATATATACGCTGCTTTTTGCAGGATTAGGCCACAGATTCACTGCGCTGCTTGTACTATTATCAAGAATCACTGATTTTATATCAGAATACGTAATTGAACCACTGATATCTTTAGCAGCAATTCTATAATAATTGGCTCCCTTTATAGGGTTATTGTCTGCAAAGTCATAGTGCGTTGTCATTTGCGTGCCTGTATTGTTTTCGACAAAACCTATTTCACTCCAGTTTAATTTGTCTGAACTTCTTTCAACTGAATATCCTTTATTGTTCGTTTCCTGAGATACATTCCATGAAAGAGAAACTGATTTATTATTTTCCAAAATTGCCGAAAAGTTTTGCCAGCTGACAGCAAGAATATTAAAAGGGAAACTACAGGATGTCATGTCTGCTCCTACGCCATCAAGGGTAAAAGTAGACATGTATGTGAGCGTCGATAAATTATCGAGTCGATACAACTTATTATTCCCACTACTCATAGACATATAAATATCTCCCGAGGGATTGAACGCGATACCCGCAAAATTGTTACCCCCACCCGGAGTCGACGTAATTCCGATGATTTGCGTAAGTGTGACACTGGGTTTACTTTTTGTAGGCAATGGCGCGTCCAATTTATACAGTCCATATTTTGAGCTGCCTGAACAAACTATCCACATATTCCCCAAACC
>DATGFZ010000389.1:0-6080 GCA_035308805.1 Puia sp.
AAATAATTGATAAAAGAACTAAAAAAATTATTTCAATAAAATTCTTGCCTGGTAAATTTATTGCCTCTGATAAACCCTCACATAGTCAACCAGCATTCGTTGCGGCAAGATGGTATCATCAATTCCCCTGGCACCCCCCCAGTTACCTCCAAAAGCAATGTTCAATAACAAATGCATTGGCTGACTGAATGGCCAGGCATCATAGCCACTATGTTCATTAGAAAAGGTGAAATATTTATTATCATCAATATAAATGATAATGCTTTTTTCATCCCATTCCAGTCCATACACATGAAAATTCTCCATGCAATCTTTAACCGTGGTTATCGCCGTTTTTTGTGTATGAATAACATGATTATATTTTTTGCAATGAATAGAAGCATGAATGACTCCGGGATCAAAACCAACATGCTCCATAATATCGATCTCCCCATCGTCGGGCCATTTTAAGGGAGTCGTTGATCCGAGCATCCATATTGCCGGCCATGTTCCTACTCCTTTTGGCAATTTTGCCCGCACTTCTATTTTTCCATATGTCCAGTCCGCTTTTCCTTTGGTTATTAACCTGGCGGAAGTATAATTTTTATCCAGCCATTTTTCTTTTTTCAGCTCAATTAATAAATTCCCATTTTCTACGCGAGCGTTCTCCAATCTTTTGAGCGTATAATATTCCAGTTCATTATTGCCCCAACCGTTTCCGCCAATATCGTAATTCCATTTTGTTGAATCCGGCAAGCCGGTGTAATTAAATTCGTCACTCCAAACCAATTTCCAGTCAGCTTTTTTGGGATGAATTGAAAAATTGGTAAAAAGAATAATGAGTAAAAAAAATATGGCAACGCGATTAATGATTTTCATAATAAATTTTTATTTCACGAATGTAAAAAATACTGTACTCAATTCATGTGATTCATAAGAATTTGTGTAAATCCACAAAAAATTTTGTCCGTATCATTATTGCCTATATTTTTGCTACTCCATAATGAAAAGCGTTTTGCACCATAACCATCATCAAACTTGCTGTAAGCGGTAAGCCAGTGGTGTTTTGTGCAATAACAATAAACGATTAAGGGCTTACATTTGTAAGCCTTTTTTATTGGAAGTAAATAACCAAGGAAATATGCTTACTTAATCCTTGGTCAGAGATTGCCTTGAAATCCGTAGCTAAAAAATCTAACAAACGATGCAAGAAAAACTTAAAATAGCGATTCAAAAAAGCGGACGACTGCATGAGGGTTCAGTCAATTTATTGCAGGAATGCGGCATTGATGTAATAAATGGCGTAAATAAATTAAAGGCAGAAGCCAGCAATTTCCCGCTCGAAGTTTATTTTTTTCGTGATGATGATATTCCGCAATACGTGGAAGATGCCGTTGCAGACATCGGCATTGTTGGAGAAAATGTGATGTATGAAAGCAACAAAAAAGTGATTTTTGTAGAAGAATTGGGTTTTGCAACATGCCGATTGAGTATTGCCGTGAGAAAAGGAGAGGACTACAGAAATTCATCGTATCTGAACGGAAAAAAAATTGCGACCTCTTACCCCGTTTTATTAAAGCAATTTCTTGATAAGAATAATATTACAGCGGAGATACATGAAATAAGCGGGAGCGTTGAAATAGCCCCGGGTATCGGTTTGGCAGACGCAATCTGTGATATTGTCAGCAGCGGTTCTACATTATTTATGAACGGGTTGCAGGAAGCAGAAATGATCTTAAAATCAAGAACCGTCCTTATCAGGAATAATAAAATGAGTGATGAAAAGGAGCAACTTTTAAAAAAGCTATTATTCAGAATACAGTCAGTAAAAAAAGCCAAGAACAACAAATACATTTTGCTGAATGCTCCCAATGAGAAGTTGAAAGAAATAATAAATTTATTGCCTGGTATGAAAAGTCCCACGGTATTGCCATTGGCCGAGCCTGGCTGGAGCAGCGTACACAGTGTTTTGAATGAAAATGATTTTTGGGAGATCATTGAAGGATTGAAAGCGAATGGCGCGCAGGGAATTTTAGTGGTTCCGATTGAAAAAATGATCATCTGACACCAATTGTCGGTTTGGAATGAAATAATACAAGAGAGATGCAGGTAATAACATATTCAAAAAGAAAAGATTGGCAAAAAATTTTGCAGCGACCAGTGATTGATTCGTACTCATTGGAAAAGAAAGTAACTAAGATTTTAAATGACGTAAAACGGCGAGGCGACAAGTCCATAAAAAAATTCACGGAAGCTTTTGACAAAATAAAACTCGAAAGGCTGTCTGTAACCAAAGATGAAATTAAAGACGCTGAAAATTGGGTAAGCGACGAATTGAAAGATGCGATCGCTATCGCAAAGGAAAATATTGAAAAATTTCATTTGGCGCAAGTACATCCTGTTGAAATTATCGAAACAATGACGGGCATTAAATGCTGGCGTAAGAATATTGGAATTGAAAAAGTGGGGTTATACATTCCGGGGGGAAGCGCTCCGTTGTTTTCTACTTTATTAATGCTTGGAATCCCTGCACGTGTTGCCGGCTGCAAGGAAATAATTGTTTGCTCGCCGCCTGATCAAAGAGGTAAACTTCATCCGGCTATTTTATTTGTCGCACAATTATTGAATATAAAACAGGTTTTCAAGATCGGAGGGGTGCAGGCAATCGGGGCGATGGCCTACGGAACCGAAACAATTCCGCCTGTCTATAAAATTTTCGGGCCGGGAAATCAATTCATCACTTGCGCCAAACAATTGATACAAAGGGATGGTGTTGCCATTGATATGCCGGCAGGACCGAGTGAAGTTGCTATTTTTGCCGATGACACTGCGGATGTTTCATTTATTGCGGCGGATTTATTATCTCAGGCCGAGCATGGAGAAGATAGCCAAGTAATTTTAATAACCAGCTCCAACCTGTTAACCAGGCAAATAAAAAATGAGATAAAAAAGCAATTGGAAAACTTGTCACGGAAAGAAATTGCAGAAAAAGCTTTAAGTAAAAGCAAAATCATCTTAGTGAAGAATGATGAAGAAGCGATGCAACTGCTGAATGCATATGCGCCCGAGCATTTAATATTAAGTTGCAGAAACGCAGCGGATCTCGCTGAGGAGGTTATCAATGCGGGTTCTGTGTTTATAGGAAATTATTCGCCGGAAAGTGTTGGCGATTATGCCAGTGGTACAAACCACACGTTACCGACAAATGGTTATGCGAAAAGTTATAGCGGGGTTAGCGTTGATAGTTTCGTAAAGAAAATTACATTTCAGCAACTCTCACGGCAGGGTCTGGCCAAAATTGGGAAAACGGTAATTGAAATGGCCACGGCTGAAGGTTTGGACGCGCATGCGGAAGCAGTAAGAATGCGTTTCCTGAACGGCGACCTCACAAAAACCTGAACAACAAGCGGTCAGGTGTGAGCAAGTGTTCACCCCTTAAGCCTCGGATTCATGGCTGAGTTGCAGTACAAAAACGGATGTTTTCCATGATTACAAATGAGAATTACAAAAATATAAAATGTTCCGATTAGAAAACCTTTTGAGAGAAAATATAAAAAGGTTAATTCCTTATTCCTCCGCACGTGATGAATTTAAAGGTACTGCAAAGGTTTTTCTGGATGCGAATGAAAACAGCCTTGGCTCACCGCTAACGGTCTGGTATAACCGGTATCCTGATCCGCATCAGTGGAAGGTTAAAGAAGCAATAAGCAAAATAAAAGGGGTCCCGCCGCAAAATATATTCCTGGGAAATGGCAGCGATGAGTGCATTGATATTTTATACCGCGCGTTTTGTAACCCCGGGAAAGACAATGTAATTATTAATCCGCCGACTTACGGCATGTACGAAGTGAGTGCTCAAATCCATGATGTGGAAGTTCGTCGGGCATCTTTAAGGAATGATTTTCAGCTCGACCTGATCAAATTGGAAGATCTTATCGATGAGAATACAAAATTGATCTGGATATGCTCGCCCAACAACCCGACAGCAAATTCGATGAGCAGGGAAGATATTGAAACGGTGCTGAATAATTTCCACGGATTGGTTGTTATTGACGAGGCATATATTAATTTTTCGAGGCATAAATCTTTTATCCAGGAGTTGAGCGACTATCCGAATTTAGTGGTAATTCAAACATTGAGCAAAGCCTGGGGGCTTGCAGGATTGAGGCTGGGCATGGCTTTTGCGGGCGAAGCCCTGATAGATATTTACAATAAAGTGAAGCCGCCCTACAACATCAGCCAGTCATCGCAGGAATTGGTATTGAAAGCATTGGAGCATGTTGACGAAGTAAATGAAATGATTCGTGCTATTGTAACAATGCGTGAAAACCTGGTAAAAAATTTGACGGCGTTGGACCTCGTAAAGGAAATATTTCCAAGCGATGCAAACTTTTTATTAATAAAATTTGTTGATCCCAAAGCCGTGTATGGTTATTTATTAAGAAAAGAAATTGTGGTTCGTGATAGAAGTAACGTAGAGTTGTGCGAAGGTTGTCTTCGCATAACAGTAGGAACGGAGCGGGAAAATAAAGAATTGATAACAGCTTTGCAGCAATTTTCAAGTTAAGATGATGTAACTTTCATCTTCCTTTTTAAAACTCAATATGTATCTTTTATGAGACAGTTATTTTCGAAATCCCTTTATGCAATACTTATGTTTTGTGTTGTTTCGTTGTATGCATGTGCAAACGATTCAAATGGAGACTCTACAAAAAAAGATGAGACAAATGCTGATGATGTAACGTTAAAACTCCCATCCGGATTCCGGGCAGTTGTTTTCGCTGATAATCTTGGCGGCGCCCGCCATTTGGCAGTGAATGTTAACGGAGACGTATATGTAAAATTGTCAAGATTAAAAAACGGCAATGGTATTATCCGCCTGCGAGATACGAACGGGGATGGTAAAGCCGAGGATATCAGTGGGTTTGGAAATTTCCCTGGAACAGGTATTGCCATTAAGAAAGGTTTTTTATACGCATCTACAGATGAGGAAGTGTATCGTTTTAAATTAGATGCGAACAATAATATTGTAAATCCGGATAAGCCGGAAAAAATTGTTACCGGATTGCTTTCGCGGCATGAACATGAAGCAAAAGCCATTGAACTGGATAATGACGGAAACCTGTACGTAAATATCGGCGCTTACTCCAATTCCTGTCAAATGGAAGACAGACAAAAAGGCTCCATGGGCATGAAGCCATGTCCCATTCTGGATTCTGCAGGTGGCATCTGGCAATTCAAATCAGATAAGTTAAATCAGACTTATGGTGACGGAAATCGTTATGCAACCGGGTTAAGGAATGTTGTTGGGTTGAATTGGAATACTTCTACCAACACATTGTTTGTAATGCAGCATGGACGGGATCAATTGCATGACCTTTTCCCCGACATGTACTCAACAAAAGAAAATGCGGAATTGCCTGCAGAATGCATGTACGAATTGCATAAAGGCTCCAATTGCGGATGGCCATATATTTATTATGATCAGATCCAGCACAAAAAAATATTAGCGCCGGAATACGGAGGTGATGGTAGGAAAACCGCTGGAGAAGATGCGCAGGATCCTGTTGTTGCATTTCCCGGGCATCTTGCTCCCAATGGTTTGCTGTTTTACACAGGCACTCAATTTCCTGAAAAATATAAAAATGGTGCTTTTGTTGTTTTTCATGGCTCCTGGAACAGGGCGCCGGAGCCGCAGGAAGGTTACTTTGTCGTTTTCGTGCCCTTTAAAAATGGCAAGCCGAGCGGAAACTGGGAAGTATTCGCTGATGGATTTTCAGGTGGACCGGAATTTACGGCGTCGGGAAGGGCAAAACATCGCCCCTGCGGAATCGCCCAAGCGCCTGATGGCTCAATTTATATCTCGGATGATTCGAAAGGTACGATCTGGAAAATATCTTATGCCGGTAAATAAATCAATAATTAATAATTGAGCATTGATCATGAAAAAACCCATGTTGCCAATGGTTATCTGTATATTTTTTTTTTCAATGACCCTGTTGGCATTTAAAACTTCGTTCCTTCAAACCCAATTACAGGCATCCATAGCGCGCGGAAAAATAGTTTATACGGCACGCTGTCTCACCTGTCATCAGGTTGAT
>DATGFZ010000390.1:0-8032 GCA_035308805.1 Puia sp.
TCAATCAAGTCAAAGAAATTTTTCATTACATCAGGAATTTTTCTGCATTGAAAAACGTCGTTGGTTCCCAATTCGACCAATACAATATCCGGCGTATATTCTTTTAGCCATAAGTGAATATTGCCTCTTGAACTGTCCCAGGCTGGTGCATGAAAAATATCTGCGGCTGTCCAGCCCGAGTGGCCTTCATGGTCTAAATCAAAATCAGGATTGGGCATTTCTCCACCCATATGATGTTTGCTCCATGATCCGATGAAATCAAAATTAAAGTGACCTGCATGCAACAGGTACCAGAGATCGCGGCGATAACTGTTGAATGGACCTGTTCCATTTGTGATTGAATTGCCCAGACAGAGAATATTTGTCGTTTGTTTGTCCATGACAGTGAGCATAAACTGTTGGCTGATGGTATCCTTTCCATTCGTTGCCATGATGCGAATAGGGAACTGCCCCGCTTTTTTTGGTTTTCCGGAAATAGCCATTTTTGCGGCATCAAAACGCAACCAGGAGGGAAGATTATTCACCGCATAAGTCAAATGGTTCTGATCAGAATCAAATGCTTCAAACCGGTAATGGTACCACGTGTTTATTGCGACGCTATTTTCTTCTTTGGAAATAAATACCATTTTTGAATGCTGCCTGGAATCCCGTGCGACGCTCAGCGCAAAGCAAAAAGTAAAAAGTAACCATGGAAGAGATGACTGCATCCGGCAAGTTACAAAAGACGGACAAGAACAGAGCGTGCAAATCATTTCGCTTTTCAGCATTGAATGAACGGGCTGGAGCTGCGTGTGTTCATCATGTTTTTGAGATTAACGGCAATGCTCATCCAACATTCGAGGAAAAGTAGTCTTGCATGACCAAACCCCTTTTGCCTGTGAATTCCAGGCATCGTGAGTTTCTGACGGTTTTAGAAAATGCTCTCGGGGTGTTTGGATGGAAAACAGCTGCGCGCGTCAGCCCCTTTTTTGGGGATCTCTGCCTTGGGCGGAGAATTATATTGACCCGTTCTGTTCGCCCATGCAAGACGTCTGCAACGGGGATAAGACCATGATATACTGCAGCCTAACCAGTATCATGATTTGGAAATGTCTTATTGGAAAGCAGCTTGATCAGGTCAGCATTTCATTGAGGACGCCACAGCAATTGATGTTTATTATCATAAAAAGTTGTTAACGGCATTTAACTTTTATTGAATTACCAACACAACTTTTGGCGCAATACTTGCGTATTAGTGATTGACATTTTCTCCGTCCCTAGGTTACTGTCAAAGGTCATTGTTGATTGCAGCCCCTCTTTAAATCGTTTAATAAAACTCATGAAGAAGATTTTTGTAATTGTTTTGCTAATCCCATTCGGTTTGCAGGCTCAGTTTCACCTTAATCTGTTTGGAGGTTTTTCCAATTACTCCGGTGATCTTCAAAGTAAAAGATTTACGCTTGACCAGTCTTACGGAGCTTTTGGAATCGGGGCTCAGTATGATCTCAACACCCACTTTTCCTTGCTCACCGGTATTAATATCGGTCACGTTGGTGCGTCGGACAAATTCAATAAGCCCGACTTGCAGCCACGTAATTTGAGCTTTCAAACAAAAATAGTGGAGTGGAATGTAATGGGTGAATACAATTTTTTTGATCTCAACGAACACAAATTCACCCCTTACGTCTTTGCAGGTTTGGCCATCTTTCATTTTAACCCTTTTGCTTATGATACGCTGGGTAATAAAATTTATCTGCGACCTTTAAGTACCGAGGGTGAAGGACTGCCACAATACCCCGGTAACAAGGAATACAGTCTTACCCAGTTTGCCATTCCCTTTGGGGCAGGTATTAAATTACGTATTACCAGCAACGTTACCATATCATACGA
This sequence comes from Puia sp., assembly GCA_035308805.1. GTDB lineage: Bacteria > Bacteroidota > Bacteroidia > Chitinophagales > Chitinophagaceae > Puia. Next base: position 1,870 of record DATGFZ010000390.1, read on the forward strand.
AATCAGTTTTCGTAAATTATTCACCGATTATTTGGATGATGTCAGCAAGCGCTATGTTGATGAAGCCACCTTGCTGAGTGATAAAGGCCCGGTCGCTGTGGAAATGGCGTATCGGGGCAATGAAATAAAAAATGGAGCTGCTTATCCTGCCGGCGGAACACTCAGGGGCAATTCAAAATACAATGACTGGTATTATTTTTCCGGTATCCGGGTAAGCATCAGCTTCGGTGAAGGTTATAATAGTGAAGGTTCCGAGAGGTATGGCAAGAGCCGCATGGATTGCCCAAAGAAAGTTTACTGAACCTATTTTATTTAATATTGCAGATCTAATATTTGAGAGCAACGCTGTTTTTCAAACTTAGGTATCTATATTAAATAATCAATTAAATGAGTTATCGCAATCTTCCGGATTTTATTACCCACTTAGAAAACGAAGACGAATTATTGCGTATCAAAACTTTTGTTGATCCGCATTTGGAAATGGCGGAGATCACAGACAGGGTAAGCAAATCATCCCACCAAAATAAAGCGTTGTTGTTTGAAAATACCGGCTTTGATTTCCCGGTATTGATGAATGCGTATGGCAGTCAAAAAAGAATGTGCATGGCGCTCGGAGTAAATCATCTTGATGATATCGCCAAAGAAATCGAGAATCTTCTTAAATTATTATCTGCTCCCAAAGAAGGAATAATTGAAAAGCTGAAGCTGCTTCCAAAATTAAATCAATTTGCGGGTTGGATGCCAAAAATAAAAAGCGGCAGGGGGGCGTGTCAGGAAATAATTTTTACGAATCCGGATATTACCCGGCTGCCGGTCATCACCTGTTGGCCAAAAGATGGCGGTCCTTTTGTCACACTTCCGGTAATTCATACCAAAGATCCAAATAACGGAATTCGAAATGTGGGCATGTATCGCATGCAAATATTTGGACCGAATTTAACCGGCATGCATTGGCATAAACACAAAGTGAGCGCTAAACACTTTTCCGAATACAAAAAATTAAATAAGAAAATGCCTGTCGCTGTTGCTTTGGGCGGAGATCCGGTCTATGCCTATTGCGCAACGGCACCACTGCCGGAAAATGTCGATGAATACATGCTTGCAGGTTTCTTGCGAAAACAAAAAGTTGAACTGGTCACCTGCATAACGCAGCCTGAAATTGAAGTTCCGGCAGATGCTGATTTTATCATCGAAGGCTATGTTGATCCCAACGATGATTTGATTTGGGAAGGGCCGTTCGGAGACCACACGGGCTATTATTCTTTGCCAGATTGGTATCCGCGTTTTCATATTACGTGTATCACTCACCGCAAGAACCCGATCTATCCCGCCACGATTGTCGGGATTCCGCCACAGGAAGATGCCTGGTTGGGAAAAGCAACAGAAAGAATATTTCTTGCCCCGATAAAAATGACGCTTGTACCTGAAATCATTGATATGGAAATGCCGGTTGAAGGTGTGTTTCATAATTTGGTGATCACACAGATTCATAAAGATTATGCAGGACAGGCCCAGAAAGTAATGAATGCCATGTGGGGCGCCGGACAAATGATGTTCAACAAAATTTTGGTGATCACCGATGAGGATGTAACAATCAGCAATTACTTGGCATTGACTAAATATGTTTTTAAAAATTGTAACCCTGCCCGTGATATTTTTTTCTCTCAGGGACCGATGGATGTGCTTGATCACAGTTGCAGCAAATTGGGATTTGGCGGTAAGATGTGCATTGACGGAACAAAAAAATTTGATGAAGAAATTGATGAGCATGTGGAATGGTCAATGATGAATGATGAAAATATGATTGAGCGTGAGGGTCAAATCGTTGAAGATCTGAAAAAGCGTTATCCTGAAATCAGGCAAGTAAATTTGGCGTTATTTAGAAATGATATCCCCTGCTTAATTATTGCTATCCAAAAAAATCGCCCGGGGCACGTTAAGGAATTGCACAGCAAGATATTCGAATGGCTGCCAAAAATAAAAATGATATTGTATGTTGAGCACACGGTTGACCCAAACGATTTGCCAACTGCATTGTGGCGATTCTGCAACAATCTCGATCCGAAAAGAGACCATATACTCAGTGAAGGACCCACAATGAATGGCAAACGAGCAGCATGCATTGGATTTGATGGTACCCGCAAAACAAAAGAGTTTGATAACTTTAACCGGGAATGGCCAAACATTATTGTGGCAGATGACAAGACCATTAAGGCCGTTGATGAAAAATGGAATGATCTGTGCATAGGAGAATTTATTTCATCGCCATCATTAAAATTTAAAGATCAGCTTTATGGTGAAGAAGCCAGCGTTGGTAATGAACGATGAGTGACGGGTGATCAATTTCAGCTACGCCCGTTCATCACCCATGACTGATTACCCAAACGAAATACCATGAATAAAATATTTTTCTTTCTTTCTTCACTCCTGACTTCATTCATATTTTCTGCAACAGCACAAAATGACCCCGGCACAAACGTTGATCCAGCACACACTTTACTATGGGAAATTTCTGGAAAAAATCTTACCAAGCCCTCTTATTTGTTTGGGACCATGCATATCTTATGTGCAGACGATGCGCAGTTGAGCGATGGGTTAAAAAATGTGATCAACAGCTGTGACGAGATTTATTTTGAAATCGATCTAAGTGATATGAAGGCCATGTTGAATTCGCTGAAATATTTACGGATGAATGATGAGACAAAATTATCAGATCTTTTAAATGCAGATGATTATGCAAAAGTCAAATCATATTTCTCCAAACACGCTTCCATGCTGCCTTTTGGGATGCTTGAGCGTTTTAAACCATTGCTCATCAGCAGCATGATCGAAGAGCAGGGCTTGGGTTGCAAAACAACTGATGGCATGGAAATGGAAATCATGAAAAACGCGAATACGGTCAATAAAAAAATAAACGGATTGGAAACAGTGGAATTCCAGGCGCAATTATTTGACAGCATTCCGTATACCAGACAAGCGCGTGATTTGGTCAACTATATCGACAGCATTGATCAATATGCTAGAAGTATGGATACGCTGATGAAAGTGTATAAGGAACAGGACTTGAACAAGATTGATGAACTATCGCGTACCGGAGATATAACCGTAAGTGATTATATTGATCTTTTATTAAATGGTCGCAATAGAAATTGGATAAAACAAATGGACACGCTGATGGCAGCCAAATCGTTATTATTTGCCGTCGGCGCCGCGCACCTGCCGGGAGAAAGCGGTGTCATCGAGCTGCTGCGAAAATCTGGATACACGGTAACTCCCATGAAGAATTAAATTATCTGATGCCCGTTGGTTGAACCAGGCAATACGGGAAATATCGCAGTGAAACTTTCTTAAAATCTTTCTAAACTGCTAAAGAAAAAATCACCTTCAATTTTTGCGTTTTCATCACTATCGCTGCCATGAATGGCGTTTTCTCCCAAGGAAGATGCAAATAATTTTCGTATGGTTCCTGCAGCAGCCTTTGCGGGATCTGTCGCGCCGATCAACACCCTGAAATCAGCCACTGCATTGTCTTTTTCAAGTATGGCTGCAACGATCGGCCCGCTGCTCATAAAATCGACAAGCTCCTGGAAAAACCCGCGTTCCCGGTGGATTGCATAAAATTCTCCTGCCTTTTCTGCCGATAATTTTGTGAGCTTTAAGGCAATAACCCTGAAACCTGCCTGAATTATTCTATCAATTATCAGACCCGAATATCCTTTTGAAAAGGCATCCGGTTTGATCATGGTAAAAGTCCTGTTGTTCATAAAGCCATTTTTTGGACTGCAAAGGTAAGGAATTCACGGAGGAAAGCTGACGGATTACTGTTGAAAATTAACAAGTGGTCGATCGGTTATGTTTTCTTTCTAACCACCATCGGAAATGAACCTCAGCGCCTTCCTCAACCGGATTTCCTAAACTGGTATTTATTATGCACCTTTGCAGCCGTTTTGTATGAAAAAAATTGAAGAAATATTCCCGTTACTCGATCAGCCCAAAAAAATAGTAATTGTCATGCATCTTAAACCGGATGCCGATGCTATGGGTTCTTCGCTCGGATTATTTCATTTTCTGAGTCAATTTGGACATTCGATACATGTTATTTCACCAACCAACTGGGCCGAATGGCTGAAGTGGATGCCGGGGGCTAACGCTGTCATCGATTATGAATTTCATACCGACAAGGCCAACAAGGTGTTGGATAATGCGGACTGGGTTTTTTGCCTGGATTTTAATACGCTGGTAAGAACAAGGCATATGTCACAAAAACTGAGAAAACTCAACACGATAAAAATTCTTATCGACCACCACCAGGAACCTGCTGTTGACGATTTTAGTTATGGGATCAGTGATACGGCCAAAAGCTCTACTTCGGAAATGATTTATGATTTTATGGTTCATTCCGGACATGCTAAAAAAATGAATATTCCGATCGCTGAATGCTTATACGCGGGGGTGATGACGGACACGGGTTCATTTCGCTTTGTTTCGGCGACTGCGTCGGTGCATCGGATGGTCGCTGCCTTGAAAGATATCGGGCTGCAGCACAATAAAATTCATGAAGAATTATTCGACAATTTTTTGGAGAACCGTCTCCGGTTTATCGGTCACGTATTGCAAAATCGGATGGATATCTATTATGAATACAACACGGCATTGATATCTGTTCCCTGGAAAGACCTCGTTAAATTTGAAATTAAGACCGGCGACACGGAAGGGCTCGTAAATTATCCGCTGACCATCAAAGGAATTAAATTGGTCGCGCTCATCATAGATCGGGATGAAGAAATAAAATGTTCATTCCGCAGTAAAGATGATTTTGACGTAAATACATTTGCCAGAAAATATTTTGAAGGTGGCGGTCATTTCAACGCAGCCGGTGGCAGGAGCAGCGGTACGTTAGAGCAAACCATTCAACAGTTCATTCACGCGATGAAAGAAAGTGTCTTGCAATTACAACAATCTTAAAATATAAAAATGAAAAAAAGAGCATCGTATTTATTTATTTTTTTGGCATTTGCAGCATTAACTGGTTGCAATAACAATGGGTTTAAAAAAACCAAAAGCGGCTTGCTATACAAGATTTATTCAGACGGTAAGGGAGATATCGCTAAAAGGGGACAGTTTATCAAATTCAACTTCACACAAAAAGTTCGTGATTCTGTTTTGGTATCTACGGATACTCTGCCATTGCCGGCGTACATGAAAGTGGATAGCGTAGGTCCCATTTACAGCGCGGTTGAAATATTCTCCATGCTTAGAAAGGGGGACAGTGCCGTGATTGTACAATTGGCCGACAGCATCGAGAAAAAATATCATCAGCCTCTTCCTCCGTATATCCATAAAAAGGATAAACTTTTATTATCAATAAAAGTGCTTGATATTTTTAATGCCGACAGCTTGGTAATGAAAGACAGGGCAGGGCTGATCGATATCGAAAAGAAAAAAGAAATTGCAGCAATCGAAGGTTATTTTAAGCTGAATAACATTACCGGCGTCCAGCAAACTGCAAAAGGGAATTTTTACCTGATTACGGCTCACGGAAGTGGACCAAAAGCTGATTCGGGAAAAAAAGTGTCTATCAATTATACAGGCTATGACATAACAGGAAAATTTTTCGATTCCAACATGGACAGTACAAAACAATCGCAAAGACATCCGCTTACTCCTTTTGACGTGGTGGTTGGCCGGGGAGGTGCTGTGCCGGGCATGATGGACGTCATCAATCAATTCAGAGAAGGCGATAAAGGCAAAATATTTATTCCTGGTGTGAATGGTTATGGTCAGCAGGGTAACCCTCCGGTGATTAAACCCTATGAAGATTTAATTTTTGATATTGAAATTGATAGTGTCAGAAACGCACCTCCTCCTTCGCCGCGCAATATGTTTAACCCAAAAGCGCAAATGAACAGGGGTCAACTCCAGGCGGCACCCCATAAATAAAGTGTAAATGTCAGGCAGGTATTAAAGATATTCAAAGCAGACGATCGTTAACCGATGACCGATTTTAGCAGCAATATGTTCGCTGATTTCGATCATCGGTCAACGGCGATCGTTCCCGAATATTCTGTAAATAACGTGATCGCTTCCCTGGCTTCTTTCACGTCATGCGCCCGCAGAATATTTGCGCCATTCATTAAGGCCATGGTATGTAAAACGGTGGTCC
>DATGFZ010000391.1:0-9467 GCA_035308805.1 Puia sp.
AAAACTCTGGCGCATGCCCAAACCAAAACCGTTGAGCGGAAGAATAGCGCTGGTCACGGGGAGCGCGGGCGGGATCGGCAAGGCGATTGCAAGAAAATTTGCTGATGAAGGTGCATGCGTCGTCATCAGCGATAACGATGCCGGGCGCCTAGCCAACGCAAAACAGGAATTTTTAACCTCATACGGTAAAGACGTTTATACATCAGCGTTAGTCGACGTAACCGACGCGGGCAGCATCCGGCAGGCATTTGAAACGGCATGCCTCTCATTCGGTGGCGCGGACATAGTGGTCAACTGCGCCGGCATATCCATTTCCAAACCACTTGAAGAACACACGGAAAAAGACTGGGACCTGCTCTATGATATTTTAGTGAAAGGACAATTCCTCGTGACGCAGGCTGGCGTGGAGGTCATGCGCAGGCAGGGTTTCGGTGGGGATGTCATCAATATCGTCAGCAAGAATGCGCTTGTCAGCGGACCCAACAATGCAGCTTATGGCTCTGCCAAAGCAGCGCAGCTGCACCTGAGCCGGCTCAATGCTGCCGAACTGGGGAAGGATAAAATAAGGGTGAATGTGGTCAACCCCGATGCGGTGATCTCGGACTCCAAGATCTGGGAAGGAGCCTGGGCGGAAGGCCGGGCAAAGGCCTATGGCGTGACGGTCGCGGAGCTTCCCGCCTATTATGCGAGACGGACCCTGCTCAATGAAATTATTTTGCCGGAAGACATTGCCCGCGCCTGTTTTGTTTTTGTCGGCGGGCTGATGGATAAATCTACCGGCAATGTGCTCAATGTGGATGGCGGGGTGGCGATGGCATTTGTACGCTGATCATGCGCCGGCGATGCGCTGTTAAATAAAGAGTATGAAACCTGGATTGACGATCGGTTTATTTGGGATCGGGCTTGAGGCCTACTGGGAGCAGTTTGCCGGGTTAAAGCAAAGGCTGGAAGGGTATCTCGCAACCGTGCATAAAAAACTATCAGCCGTTAATATTTCGGTGATTGACCTGGGCCTGATCGATAACGTGGAAAAAGCTTTTGCCGCAGGCAGGGAGTTTCGTGCCGCCGGTGCTGACATCCTGTTTCTCTATCCGGCTACCTATGCGCTGTCCTCCACCGTCCTCCCCCTCGTCCAGCGTGCAAAAGTGCCGGTGATCATTTTAAATCTTGCTCCCGAAGCCTCGATCGATTATGCTGCTTTCAACGCGATGACAGACAGGCGTAAGATGACCGGCGAGTGGCTGGCATTTTGTTCCGCCTGTCCCGTTCCGGAGATGGCGAATGTTTTTAAAAGGACGGGGATTGATTTTTTTCAGGTCACGGGGATGCTGGATGACGAAGAGACCTGGAATGAGATCCGGGAATGGGTCGACGCTGCCCGCGTGATGAAGACGATGGCCTATAACCGCCTGGGGTGCATGGGTCATTATTATGGCGGCATGCTGGATACCTATACAGACCTTACTACGCAGTACAAATATTTCGGGGGGCATATTGAAATGATCGAAGTGGAGGAGCTGGCTGCCCTGCGAAAGGCCGTGACGCAAGCATCCATACAAGAGCGGCTCGGTCTTTTTTATGAATTGTTTGATGTCGACCCCGGTTACGCAGCTGAGGACATGGAGCAGGCGGCGATCAGTTCAGTGGCGCTGGACACGCTGGTAGCCAGACACCAATTGGGTTCACTCGCTTATTATTATAAAGGAAGCGGAAACCCGGATCATGAAGAAACGATCAGTTCGCTAATCCTTGGAAATTCCTTACTCACGGCCAGGGGTGTTCCGGTCGCGGGGGAATATGAAATAAAAAACGCGCAGGCGATGAAGATCATGGACAGCTTTGGCGCGGGCGGCTCGTTCACCGAATATTACGCGCTTGATTACCGGGATGATGTGGTGCTCATGGGTCATGACGGACCGGGGCATATCGCTATTGCCGAAGGAAAAACCAAAGTGCGGCCCCTGGCCGTCTTCCACGGAAAAACGGGGCGGGGACTGTCTGTGGAGATGTCCGTAAAAAAAGGCGATGTCACTTTCTTAAGTGTGGTGGATAGTAAAGACGGGACGCTGATGCTGCTTCTCGCAGAAGCCGAGTCGGTCGAAGGACCCATCCTGCAGATCGGAAACACCAACAGCCGGTACCGGTTTCCGATAGGTGCGAAGCGATTTGTCAATGAATGGAATGGTCAGGGACCTGCGCACCATGCTGCGGTGGGCGTTGGTCATATCAGCGCCCGGATAGAAAAGCTGGGGAAGTTGCTGGGGATGGAAACCGTGAAGCTGTGTTAAGCAAACCGGATCAACAATAAAAACCAAGACTGCCATATGCAAGTACTAAAAAAAAATAATCGGTTATCCATTGCCGTTATATTGGCCATGATCTGCTCGATAACAGCCCGGGGGCAGGAAAATCTTGTTGCCATCAACTGGGATAAGGTGGACTATGTTTCCAAAACGACGCCCACGCTGCAGGTGGTGGAAAACCCCATGCTCAGAAAAAATTCTCCCATCCATGACGCCAGCTTTACCGCATTGAGAAACCTGGGCGCAGATTATGTGCGGTATGTACCCTGGTTTCCCTACACCAAAATGGCCGTGGCTGAGTTAAAACCCCCGACAAAGACAGAGACCTTCTGGGATTTCTCTTACCTGGACAGCACGATGGGTTCTTTCATGGAGGCCACCAAAGGACATTCGGTCGTCATCAACTTCAGCACCACACCCGCCTGGATGTGGAAGACGGATAAGGAAGTAAAATACCCCGACAACCCCTATGAGGTTTTTTGGGATTATAACCAGGGTACCGAACTGCGCGATACGACGGTGAAACAACTCGCCGCCTATTACGCGCGCGTGATGAGCTGGTATACGCTGGGTGGCTTTACCGATGAGCTCGGCAGGTTTCACCAGTCCGGTCATTATTACAGGATCCCTTATTGGGAGGTGCTCAATGAAGCAGATTTCGAGCACAGTATTTCTCCGCGCATGTACACAAAAATCTATGATGCGATTGTGGGGGATCTCAAAAAGATATCTCCGGCAACCAAATTCATTGGTCTCGCGCTAGCCTTTGAGGGCGAACCTGAGCGGTTTGAATTTTTTCTGAACCACAAAAATCACCAGCCTGGTATTCCGCTCGACGGGATCTCTTATCATCATTATTCCACGCCTTCCTATGCAGCGCAGAAGCTGGAAGGCTATCAATATGTTTTTTTTGAAAAAGCGGCCACCTTCCTGGACAAAGTGCGCTATATTGAAAATATCCGCAAAAGACTCTCGCCCAAAACGATCACCACCATCAACGAGATCGGGACCATCATCAACTCGAGCACCGGCGAAGACATTGAACCACGTTACTGGAATGCATCCGCGGCGATGTATGCCTACCTCTTTGTCGAGATGACCAAGATCGGCATCGATGTGGCGGGGGAATCCCAGCTTGTCGGTTACCCCACGCAGTTTCCGGATGTCAGCATGATGGACTGGAAAAACGGGAACCCCAATGCCCGCTACTGGGTGCTGAAATTGATAAAAGAAAATTTCGGACCCGGCGACAGGCTGGTCAGCACTACCTTTAGCGGCTCTGATCTTTATTGCCAGGGGTTTGTGACGACCAGGGGGAAAAAGATCCTACTGATCAATCCCCGGAACAAGGAAGCGCAGGTCAACCTGCCCGCGGGAATAAAAAATATACAGATGGATGTGGTGGATGTGGAAACGGATGAAAAACCACCCGTGCACCTGGAGACCACGGGAAGGACCATCACGTTAAAACCTTTTGCAGTGGCCGTAGTCAGCATCAATTAAAACCGTTAATATAATATACAGTATCATGAAACAAAAACTACTTATCGCCCCGCTCTTATTCATACTCTTCCATGCTTCCCTGGGGCAAAAGGTCATTCAGCTATACAGCGGCGCTGCGCCGGGATCAGAAAACTGGAGCTGGTCGGAAAAAGAAGATTCCTCGGCGATGATCAGGACCAGGGTGGTCTGGAATATCGTCCATCCTTCGATGACGGTCTATCGCCCGGATGCGGCAGTTGCCAACGGGACGGCAGTCATCATCTGCCCCGGCGGCGGGTTTCGTTTTTTGTCCATCAACAGCGAAGGGAATGAGGTGGCGCAGTGGCTGGTGAAAAAAGGAGTAACCTGTTTTGTATTGAAATACCGCACCGTGCATGTGGAAGGGGATGCGGTCCAGGCGATGTTTTCCGGGATCAATAATCCAAAGACATTTGATGAAGAGAACGCGGTGCTGATCCCGCTCGCCGTCGCTGACACCAGGAGGGCGATCGCCTATGTACGCGGCCACGCAGGTGAGCTGGGTGTTAAAAAAAACAAGATCGGCATCGTTGGTTTTTCTGCCGGCGGCACGATGGCTGAATCATCCGCCTTTGACTATGACTCTGCCAGCCGTCCTGATTTTGTGGCACCTATATATGCTTATGTTCCCCCTGCCCAGCATACCGATCCGGCTAAGGACGCGCCGCCGATGTTTTTAGCCGTGGCGAGTGATGACCAGCTGCACCTTGTTCCAAACAGCCTCCTGCTGTACAACAAATGGGAGGAAGCGAATATTCCTGTGGAGCTGCATGCATATGCCAGGGGCGGTCATGGTTTTGGCATGCGTGTGCAGCACCTGACTTCCGATACCTGGATCGATCGTTTTAGTGACTGGCTGAATCAACTGGGTTTTTTAAAAAAATAAAATGATGCGCATAGCCTTTACCATGACATTGAAGGATGGGTTTACCGATGAATATAAAAACCGTCATGATGCAATCTGGCCGGAACTGAAAGGGCTGCTGAAAAAAACAGGCATCAGGGATTATTCCATTTTTCTTGATGAGCGTACCAACATCCTCTTCGCCTGCCTCAGCGTGTACGATGCAGCCAGGCTGGATGAGTTACCGGGAGACCCGGTCATGAAGCGATGGTGGAGTTATATGCAGGATATCATGGAGACCAATCCGGACGGGTCGCCCAGGAGCATCGCGCTTAAAGAGGTTTTTTATTTGGAATAGTTGAATGCAAAAAATAAACGAAAGCGGGTAAGCACATGCATTGCCATTTTTATAAAAAATATTTTTTAATTTTTTTGCTTGCGGCAGCAAATATGCCGGCGCATGGCCAGGGGGCGGATAAAAAAAATGACCGGGTGGAGGTGGCCGTTTATTATTTTCCGGATTATCATGTGGACTCCGTCAATGAAAAATGGCACGGGAAAGGATGGACGGAATGGGAACTGGTAAAAGCAGCAAAGCCCAGGTTCAGTGGCCATCACCAGCCAAAGATCCCTGCCTGGGGATATTTCAATGAAGCCGATCCGTCGTGGGCTGCTAAAGAAATAGATCTTGCTGCGGATAACGGCGTTGACGCGTTTATCTATGACTGGTACTGGTATGAATCCACCGGTCCCTATCTAAAGGACGGGTTGGAAAAAGGTTTTTTACAAGCGCCCAACAATAAAAGGATGAAGTTTGCCCTGATGTGGGCCAATCATGACTGGGCAAATATCCATCCCACTCCTTATAGCAACCATCCTGAAAAGTTGACCGATGGCCGGGTTTCGGAGCAGACCTGGGATACCATTACCGATTATATCATCACCCATTATTTTAACCAGCCGAACTATTGGAAAATAGACGGCAGGCCCTATTTCTCTATTTTCCTCACCACCCATTTCATCGAAGGTTTCGGAAGCCTGGAAAAGGCGGCAGCAGCGATGATGCGTTTTGAGGACAAGGTGAAAAAAGCGGGTTTCCCCGGGCTGCACCTCAACTGCATTGACCAGGGAATAAGCAGCAGCCAGCTGCAGCATGCCCTGAATAAACCGGTTACGGCTGCCGATGCTTTTACGGCGCTGCACGCATCGAGCATCAGCACCTATAATTTTTTATATGCCTATGACCTCTCCCGGGCAGGCTGGCCAAGAGCAAATTATCAGCGGGCGGTGGATGCCAACGCCGCCTATTGGGAAACCATGCGCCATAAATATCCCGGCGTAAGCTATTTCCCGAATGTCACCATGGGCTGGGATGTGACGCCGCGGCTCGTCCAGACCGATAAGTTCGATTCCTTCAGGGGCTATCCCTGGACGCCTGTTTTTAACGGGGATAACACGCCTGAGGCTTTCCAGTCGGCGCTGGCAAGAGCCAGGTTGTTTGTTGCTAACGGTGACGGGCAACCTAAGATCGTCATCATCAATGCCTGGAACGAGTGGACAGAAGGAAGCTACCTGTTGCCGGATACCAAAACAGGGACGAGATACCTGGAAGCGATCAAACATGTTTTTAGAGAAAAAATAAAATAAAACCATTGCCTGCGATGAGATCCTTAAAAAATATTTTTTTTATTTTCCTGCTCGGCTTAGCGGGAGGCGCTTTCGCGCAGTTACCCCGGTTGCGGGTGAGTGATGACAAACATTTTCTGGTCACCGCAGACGGCAAACCTTTTTTCTGGCTGGGCGATACCGGCTGGGAACTTTTTCATCGCCTGGATAAGACGGATGCAGCCATGTATTTTAAAAAACGCTCCGAACAGGGTTTCACCGTCATCCAGGCGGTCGTCCTTGCCGAATTAAACGGACTCCACAGCCCCAATGCAAACGGGGACCTTCCCTTAGCCGGTGATGACCCCGCCAAACCCAACGAGGCCTATTTCAAATATGTAGATACGCTGATCGATCTCGCCGCACAATACCATCTCTACATAGCGCTCCTGCCGACCTGGGGTGACAAGGTCTTTAGGAACAGCTGGGGTGTCGGCCCCGAAATATTTGATGAGACTAACGGCTATGCCTATGCCAAATGGATCGGCGCGCGTTATAAGAACCGCACGAATATCATCTGGGTGATCGGCGGCGACAGGAGCCCGCGCGAGCATTCCCATGATGTTTCCATCTGGCGGGCGATGGCAAAGGGAATCCTCGACGGGGTGGGTGATGCCGCCCGTCCTCTGATGACCTTCCATCCGCAGCCCGACGGCACTTCGAGTTCATCGCAGTGGTTTCAGCAGGATGACTGGCTGGGAGTAAACATGCTCCAGACCGGGCACTGCCGCGATACGCCCGTTTGGGAGATGGTCAGTGATGATTACCACAAGACCCCCGCCAAGCCCGTGGTCAACGGGGAGAATATATATGAAGAGATGCCCGTCTGTTTCAACGCCAAAGAACTGGGCTATGGGAGCGCCTATGACGTGCGTAAATCGGCTTACCTGTCCCTTTTTGCGGGGGCGGCGGGGCATGTCTACGGCGCGGGTCCCGTGATCTGGTTCTCTGAAAAAACAGACAATTTGTTCGCTGCACTCCACACCTGGCGGGAAGCCCTTAACCTGAACGGCGCGAACGAAATGAAATATGTGCGGGCTTTAATAGCCTCGCGTCCCATGCTGGACAGGGTTCCCGACCAGTCGATGATCGCGGGCGAGGGGTCGGGCGCGGCAGAAAGGATCGAGGCTACCCGCGGCACAGACTATGCTTTTATCTACAGTGCGTACGGGGAAAAGATCATCGTGAAGAAAAATAAGATCGCGGGCGCTAAGCTGAAGGCAAGCTGGTACGACCCCAGAACAGGAAAAACGATATCCATTGGCGTATTTGACAATAACGGTGACCTGGGTTTTACGCCACCCCTGCCCAAACCTTCTCCCGTGCCTTCTGAAAAAGAGGACTGGGTGCTCATCCTGGATGACGCCGCTAAAAACTACCCGATGCCCGGAACGCCATAAATCAATTAACCATGTTTATCGACAAAAATACCATCGACGGATATAACGAGTCTTCAGGGGCAGCCCATCAGCGCCGCTTCCGGTTCCTCAGCGAAGAGGTGGACGGCGTCGAAGAGATCCTGCAAAAATTAATGGCCTTCCAGGTTGCCATCCCCAGCTGGGCGCTGGGTTCCGGCGGAACGCGTTTTGGCCGCTTCAGCATCGGCGGCGAGCCGCGGAACCTGGAGGAAAAAATGGAAGACATAGGTCTCATCCATGCACTCAACCGCTCCAGCGGCGCCATTTCCCTGCACATACCCTGGGATATCCCACAAGACAGCGCACGGATCAGGGCGCTGGCGGCGCATTATGGTCTGGGGTTCGACGCCATGAACTCCAATACTTTCCAGGACCAGCGGGGACAAAAGTTGAGTTACAAGTATGGCTCCATGCAGCACGTGAATAAGGAGGTGCGCAGGCAGGCTGTCGGGCACAATATCGAAGTCATTAAATATGGCATGGAACTCGGCTCCCGGTCCCTGACCGTCTGGTTGGGCGACGGGAGTTGTTTTCCCGGGCAATTGAATTTTCGCAAAGCCTTTCAGCATACCCTGGAGAGCCTGGAAGAAGTCTATGCCGCATTACCCGGTGACTGGAAAATGTTTCTGGAGTACAAGGCCTACGAGCCCAATTTCTATTCCACCACCGTGGGTGACTGGGGACAGTCATTATTATATACATCAAAGCTCGGCGATAAGGCATTTACGCTGGTGGACCTCGGTCATCACCTGCCCAATGCGAACATCGAACAGATCGTGTCCTTGCTGCTCATGGAAAAAAAACTCGGCGGTTTTCATTTCAATGACAGCAAATACGGGGATGATGACCTGACCGTCGGCAGCATCAAACCCTACCAGCTGTTTTTGATTTTTAGTGAGCTGGTGGACGGGATGGATGCGAGAAGCATGAACCATGCTAAAGATCTTGCCTGGATGATCGACGCCAGCCATAATGTAAAAGACCCCCTGGAAGACCTGCTCCAGTCGGTGGAAGCGATCATGATCGCCTATGCCCAGGCCCTGGTCATCGACAGAAAAAAATTGACCCGCGCGCAGGAAGATAATGACGTCGCGGGTGCCCAGGAGATCCTGCAGGAGGCTTTTCGAATGGATGTCAGGCCCCTCGTTGCGGAGGCAAGGCTGAGGGCAGGCGGAGCCCTGGAACCCCTGAGGGTGTACAGAGACCAACAAGTTAGGGCGCATTTGATTGAACAGAGAGGAACAAAAAATGCTGCAACCGGACTTTAAATCAACGATCAGATGCCGACTCCCGTCATTGCCATATTTGATATCGGAAAAACAAACAAGAAACTTTTTCTTTTTGATGAAGACTACCGGATCGTTTTTGAAAATAGTGAGTCTTTGCCGGAAATAAAAGATGAGGATGGCGAAGCCTGCGAGGACCTGCAAAAACTGGAAGATTTTATCCGTCAGTCGGTGGAAAAAATCTTTTCAAAAAAAGAATTCGATGTTAGGGCAATCAATTTTTCTGCCTACGGGGCAAGCCTGGTTTACATAGATGAAAAGGGGAATCCGCTGACCCCCTTGTATAATTATTTGAAAAAATATCCTGCCCCCCTGCAAAAAAAATTTTATGATCAGTACGGCGGCGAAAAAAAATTTTCGCTGGAAACTGCATCGCCCGTGCTTGGCAGCCTGAACTCCGGCATGCAGCTTTACCGGATCAAACACGAAA
>DATGFZ010000392.1:0-3930 GCA_035308805.1 Puia sp.
TATTTCTCTGAAGTTTATAATACTCATGGTCCTTATCAAACATGCTTTGCCTTTTTTCAGACCCATGTTCTTTATCCATAACTGCAGATTGTGTTCCTGCGATATCATCTTTGCCGGATATAAAATCAAATTTTACACCTCTCCCTTTTGACAAGGTTCCGATTCCTTCCATATAAAAAGGCCGCCCAATATTTATCATCTGTTTACATAGCGTGAGATAGGAGTCAAGGTCCGCCAAAGCGAGGGGTTTTATTTTGCCAGTGTTCTTCTTGATGTATTCAATCAACTCATTATCAGGCTCGTTGACCTCCACATTTTCAAATTCAATTTCAGGTATGTGTGTCTTTTCTTTTCCCGAGTCAACGGGAATGTCAGGGGGGGTAATTACTGAAAAAATTCCGATGCCCGGCAAAATGAGTTTTTTACGCTCATACAAAAATTCGGCAAGTAATATAGGTAATTTCAAGAGAAAGGATTTTGTGCAAGTTAACGATAAAAAAATTCAGTACAAATGTCATTATTTTTCGAATTTAAGTTGTTGATTCTGAATATTTACGGCTGTCTTCTTAACTTTGTACGACAATCTCATTTATGCTCACACAGCAGGAAAAGGATTTTATTGTTTACTGGGAACAAAACCGTCAAAACCAAAAGAAAGCTTTTCGACAGTTTTTGGTCGGCATACCGATAGGTTTGTTATTTGCCATTCCTATACTTATAAACTTTATCTCAGGTTGGCATAAGCGCGCGGAAATGGAAGCAAACAACCCTGATGATTTTAATCCGCTCGTTTTACTTATAGCATTGCTCTTAATTATTGCCTTTGTCGCAATCTTTTCAAAATACCACCAATGGGAAATGCGTGAGCAACGTTACCGGGAGCTGATTGCAAAACAGTCGAATGACCAGAAAGATGTTAATGATACTAACGGGGAAAAATAATGTGTATTGTTGCAGCAAATGTTATTTTCTCTTTGTCTTAATTATGAAGTATTAGTTTTGAGGAAATTTATTGCATGCGGAGAACCCTGTTTTGTTTATTGTGTGTTTACTTGTGTGCGTCTTCCTGTTTCAAGAAGAATGATGGTTGTGGAACCGAAGATAATACGGTGGCTCCAACTGCTGAACAAAAGGCTGTCAAAGCTTATCTCGATTCTAACAACATCACCGCTACCCTGAACCAGAGTGGATTTTATTACAGCATCATCAGCCAGGGCTCAGGTTCAACGCCTAATTTGTGCTCGCACATTACGGTAAGTTACAAAGGACAATTAACGGACGGAACCATTTTTGATCAGGAAACTGGCCAAATATTTACTCTTGGAGATCTGATCGAGGGATGGAAAAAAGGATTGCCTTTACTCAAGTCCGGAGGTGAAATAAAATTATATATTCCCCCTTCCTTGGGTTACGGAAGTGCCGGATTAAGAGACGATAGCGGAAATATAGTCGTGCCGCCAAATTCAATATTGATTTTTGATATTGACTTGCTAGGTATTCAATAACCGTAACTGCAAACTACCTGCTACCAGGCTCCGAACTTATTTCGGAGCTTTTTTGTTTTAGATTTGTAAGAATATTTGCCATAGTATTCACAAACAACCTTCAATATGTTGCTTCTGTGCATACGACAAAAAAATTAAAAGATCATCTCTTGCCGCACGAAGCAATTTCCGTTTTTGATATGTTTAAGATAGGCGTTGGTCCGTCCAGTTCCCACACGCTGGGTCCATGGCGCGCAGCGCAGCGATTTGTAGCTTCTGCTCAGCAAAAAAATATATTAGCCGAGGTAGAAAATATCCGCGTGTTTTTATACGGCTCGCTTGCAAAAACAGGTAAAGGTCACGGAACCGATATTGCCATCGAATTGGGGTTAAGTGGTGATGATCCCGTTACATTTGACGTAAATAAAATCACTGAAAAAATCAATGGTATAAAAAGCAAAAATAAATTAGCGATTGGCGGAATCCACGAAATCGATTTCAGCCCGCAAAGCGATATTAATTTTTTAATTACAGAAAGTTTGCCATATCATCCCAATGCAGTAACCTTTCTGGCTGCATTAAAAAATGGAGCAAATATCGCCGAAACATATTACTCCATCGGTGGTGGATTTGTAAAAAAGGAAGGAGAAGAATTGTCTGGAAATTCTGCAGTGCAGCTGCCTTTTCCGATTAATACAGCCAATGAATTATTGCATTGGTGCATGATGACAGGGATGAACATTCATGAAATAGTAATGGAGAACGAAAATGCGTGGCGACCTGAATCAGCGACGAAAAAAGGAGTGTCTAATATCTGGCGGGTGATGAGTGAATGCATTTATCGCGGATGTCATGCTTCAGGAATTTTGCCAGGTGGTCTGGAAGTAAAACGTCGTGCTGCAGCGCTTAATAAAAAACTCCTGGGCGAAAAAAAATATAGTGATTACGATTCTTGGATAAAAATTATCCGGGATGGCGGAAATGATTTCAGGTATATTTTAGATTGGGTGAGTTGTTTCGCCCTGGCGGTAAATGAAGAAAATGCATCGTTTGGAAGAGTGGTCACCGCGCCAACCAATGGGGCAGCCGGTGTTATTCCGGCTGTCCTGCTTTATTATATTATTTTTTGCGATGGTGATAAAAAAGAAAAAGTAATTCATTTTTTATTAACTGCATCCGAAATAGGCAGCATTTTTAAAAAGGGGGCAACCATTTCTGCGGCGATGGGCGGATGCCAGGCGGAGATTGGTGTATCATCTGCAATGGCAGCCGGCGCATTGACTGAATGCCTGGGCGGAACCCAGCGACAGGCATTGATGGCTGCCGAAATCGCCATGGAGCATCATCTGGGCATGACCTGCGATCCGATAGGCGGGCTGGTGCAAATACCTTGCATCGAGAGAAACACCATGGGTGCCATCAAAGCCATCACGGCCTCCCAGCTTGCCTTACAAAGCACCCCCGATTTTGCAAAAGTTTCATTGGATGGCGTGATCAGGACAATGTGGGATACGGCACTAGACATGAATAGTAAATACAAAGAAACTTCCGATGGCGGACTGGCAATTCATATTCCCATTAGTTTGAGCGAGTGTTAGTGCACGCGGAGCCAAGTGTACAGGGGGTTTGCTAAAATTCCAGTTTTTCCCCCTGGTTGGGGAAAATTAATTTCAGGTGCAATGAATTCAATTGCTCCAATTCTTTTATTATTTTTTCCCGGCTGTCTACTGTTGTGGGTTTAATGTGCGTGATCACAACCGGAAAATTCTCAAGTGCACCATTTCCTGCCAATGAATTTAATTTTATCATTTCTTTCATTAATAAAGAAGGAGTGAGGTGACCGAAAAGCTGTTTGACCTGCTGTTCATCAGGAAAGGAAGTTTCGATAAAAATAGCTTTTAGTTTTTTTGATTTTATTAAGGGAGCAATAAAGTTCCAAACCAACTCAAGTTTGTTGGATTTTTCTATTTCATCTGAACCGGTATCGCCAAAATATAATAAGTAGACATCTTCAGTCCTAACCAAAAAGGCTGTGCTTTGGGAAGGATTTGCATGGCTCAATAAAAAGGGTCTAACATACATTTCGGTATTCTCAATGGCAGTTTCTTTATTGGTACCCATAACCGAATAATGATATTTATTCAAGGCCGGTTTATCACCTTCATTAGCAAAATTTGCCCAGCTTTTCCAGGTAAAATATTTTTCCTTCAAAACATCAATACAAAATGGCAATGCATAAATATTCTTGGCAGTATCATCAGGAGCGTTGATGACTAGCCCTGCAACGTGATCCAAATGTGGATGAGAAATGAGATAGGCCTTGACCTTCGAACGCAACACAGAAACAATATTTCCCCGAAATAATTGATTGTTGATGGATTGCTGAATTCCAAAACGGATGGTTCCTGCATCAAGACAAATATAATTGTTCGAATTTTCCGGGGCA